>NZ_JACRVS010000069.1:0-1630 GCF_018811985.1 Acetobacter sp. P5B1
GTTGGAGAGCTGCAGAAGGTGATGGCATCGAAAAGATTCGCTGAAGTTGGGCTGAATGTGGGTTGGAGAGCTGCAGAAGGTGATGGCATCGAAAAGATTCGCWGAASTTGGRCTGAATGTKGCACGSAACGCGGCCGAGAAGCCGAAGGTCRTAGTCTATGACGTYGACACARCCATCGGCCCAGAAGAGTTYATGCAGGAGCTYCACGARAACAACTTCGAYRGYGAAATGACTCTGGCCAGTTYAAAAAGTCGGTGCACCTGGTGACCAMGGCGTGGTCGGCWACTGACGGTKCCACYGTAAACGTGACGCTAGAGGTAGACGACCGGGCGATGGCGAAACTTGATGTAGGACGTGTYTACATTAAGTGSTTTTCGTTCCGATGCCGATCRCWAGTCCGCACCTATGCCTGCCACAGATGTGTGGGTTTCGACCACAAGGTYAGTGAATGCAGGCAGAAGGAGAGTGTTTGCCGCCAGTGCGGGCAACAAGGCCACACCGCGGCAAAGTGCCAAAACCCGGTGGACTGCCGGAACTGCCGTCACAGAGGGCAACCTTCGGGGCATTATATGCTCTCGAATGCTTGCCCGATATACGGAGCGTTGTTAGCGAGGGTGCAAGCTAGACATTRATGTTTAGCTTCATCCAAGCGAACTGTGGCCGAGCTGSGACCATCGAGCTCGGAGTCCGACTCAGGAGATCGGAGTTAATGTTTGCTCTGGTGCAGGAGCCGTATCTTGGCGGGGATGAAATGGATGTGCTGCCTGAAGGAATGAGGGTTTTCACCGAYCGGCGAGGGAAGGCAGCYATCTAGTGGATCATCAGGAAGCCAWCTGCATGCCAGTGGAAACYCTCACCACAGATTATGGCGTATGTCTGGTCKTTAAAGGGAGTTTTGGCTCAATCTTCCTTTCCGCCGCATACTGCCAGTTCGAYGCACCTCTGGWACCGTACCTCCGGTACATGGATGCGGTCCTKCTGCASGCCAGCAGAACCCCCGCAATCCTGGGCCTCGACGCRAATGCAGTGTCGCYCATGTGGCTTAGCAAACTCTYTCGTCATGCCGAGGGGCAAGCTAACTACAGACRGGGTGAGCTGCTGTCWGAGTGGATGCTGRAGGCAAGAGTCGCCGCCCWAAACCAGTCAACAGAGGTGTACACKTTCGATAATCACAGAGCKACTAGTGATATCGACGTGACAATCGTCAATGARGCAGSATCTATGTGGGCCACATATGAGTGGAGAGTGSMCGWGTGGGAATTGARTGACCACAACATCATTACTGTTGTGGCCGAACCAACTACCGCGCGCGCAGTTGAGAGCATAGCTCCTGTGCCGTCCTGGAAYTTCTSCAATGCACGTTGGCGATTGTTCAAGGAGGAAATKGTGAGTAGAAYAGCCGAACTTCCGGAAAACTTTTCAGAGTCGCCGTTGGACCAGCAAGTTTCGACCCTGCGCAGTATAGTACATAGTGTATGTGATATTGCGCTGGGAAGRAAGTTGACTCGATCGCCCAGCAGGAGAGCACGTTGGTGGACTGCCGACCTCTGCGCTGCAAGGCGCGAAGTCCGAAGACTTTGTCGCCTGCTCCAAGATGGAAGGCGTCGAGATGACGATGCCGCTGTAGAG
>NZ_JACRVS010000070.1:0-1624 GCF_018811985.1 Acetobacter sp. P5B1
GTTGTTCATCCGAACTGTCGGTATCACCCGGGCCACCATGAGGATCGGGCTGGCCAATATCGTCTACAACATGCGCCGCTTCCTCTTCCTCGAAAGGTTGAACGCGAGCGCGTAGTCATCCAGCGGGAGGGCAGTCCCCGATCTGCTCAAAACGCAGATCAAAAGCTACCCCAAAAACCGTCAATCAAATCGCCAAAACCCTGAAATCACGAGCCAGGCGCATCAACCAACGGTTCTTCGATCCCTCCATGTGACACACATATGTAGTTGTGACACATGTGTGTCACGTAAATATGCCCCTGACAAGATGCCTTGTTGCAGGATCGGAATATCATCCCGTGAGAAGAGCGGTTCGCTTCGGATGGCACGGTCCGCCTGATCGCTGCGCTTGTTCCTGACTGCGGGACAGCCTTCCGCCGCCCAATGGATGCTGAGTCTAGAAAATCTCTTTTATTTCTCGGCACTTATATATGTTTACTAAATATTAATAGAGCGCCGGTATAAGATAAATTGGTTAAAATATCGCATGTTAACATCTCGCTAATATGCAGTTGGCATTTCTGGGGTATTTCACAATGACGACTACATTTGTTACGTCTGGTCAGACTGATGGCGGCACGTACAACGCTGGAGATATCGTATACATCGAGAGCGGTGGAACGGGGGCTGGTCAATTCAACTATGGCACACGCTATGTCAGAAGCGGTGGAATGGTAAATGGAGGAGGACTATACGGGACAGGAGTAGACTATATTGAGGCGGGCGGATCCTCGTATCGAACTGCAATTAGCGGTGGTGGTATCAGATATGTCGAAAGCGGTGGCACTGCAGTCAATCCATATATGCGCAATGGTGGTACGGTTGTTGTTTCATCTGGGGGGCTCGTTACCAGTGCAAATGGAGTTGGAGGGACTTTAAGTGCTCAGGCAGGAGCAATTGTAAGTAGCGCCTATACATCCGGTTCAAACGCAAAGATAATTGTTGATAGTGGCGCGGTTTTGACGGGCGCTATCAGCGCGACTGATAATGCGACTATATCAGGAGGAGTTATTGGGTCTGGTGTAGTAGAGGATATAGCATATGGTGCTTCTGCTACTGGCCAGATAATTGATAGTGGCGGAATTGCCAATTTCTGGGGAAGTACATATTCTTCTGATATAACCATTAGAGGAGGGGTATTGAACCTCAATGGTAACCATATTTCCGATTATAAATTTGAGGGTTCGAACGGTCTAATTACAATATCCAGCGGTACGCTTGATGGGTCTGGAACCGCACCAGTTACAGACGGAAATTCTATTACACAAAGCGGCGGGACTGTTGTAAATCAGACGATCGGTAATGGTGGCCTTCTCACCATTTTAAAGGGGACCGCCTCTAAGAGCCCTTTTGGAAATTCGCTATGATAGGTTTTCAAGAGGTTTTGAGTGTGATTCAAAGGCAGGATGTGGACGCCAGCACAACGAGGCCGCATGGCCGGAATTACACGCAAGACGAAACGCTATCCGTCTGATCTGACAGATGAGGAATGGGAGCGCATAGCGCCTCTGATGCCCCCTGCGAACCGGCGTGGTCGGAAACGGACAACCGATTTCCGTGAGATCATCAATGCTCTGCGCTATCT
>NZ_JACRVS010000071.1:0-1583 GCF_018811985.1 Acetobacter sp. P5B1
CTCTCGGACGCCTTCCGTGAACGTATCTGGGACATGGGAGCCCGACCGGCCATTCCCGCAAAACGACGCGATGCGCCGGTTGCCTGCCCCAGATGGGTCTATCGGTGTCGGCACCTGGTCGAGAACCTCTGGGCCCGTCTCAAGGAATGGCGTGCTGTTGCAACCAGATACGAGAAAACCGCAGCATCGTTCCTGGCCGTCATACACATCGCTGCAGCCGCAGACTGGATCAAGTGCTAACAGGCCCTAGAGCGTGTCGTCAGTTAATGGGTAGCGATACTGACCTTGTACGGTGCCACATTTTATGATGTTTTCTCTCTGTTTTTTCGGAGAGATACAGAAATGCGTCGGTATGGTCTGAGTGAGAGCCTGTGGTAGAGGATAAAGGATATTCTCCCGGGGCTCGAAGGTTCTGTCGGTGGCAGGACTGCCGATAACCGTCTGTTTGCGGAAGCTGTTCTGTATTGTTACCGTGCTAGCATTCCCCTAGCGCGATCTGTCTTTCGGGTTCGGAGACTGGAAGAACGTCCACCGGCCATTGCGCCGCTGGTGCGAAAGTGGCGTTATTGAACGGATTTTGAGGCATCTGGCCGCCGATCGCGACAATGCATACAATTATGATCGGCAGCACGATTGTCCGTGCATACCAGCACAGCGCGGGAGCCCTCAAAAAGAAGGCACGGATCGGGCGATCCCAGGACGGACCGGCCACGAAGATCCACGCCATTGTCGATGCCGCAGGAAAGGCGGTCGCCCTGTCCCTGACGTCCTCGGACAAAGGGCCGATATCACTGAAGCAGAGCCACCGCTCGATGAAGTCGATCCCGAGGCTTTCATCGCCGACAAGGCTTATGACGCCGATACGCTCATTGAAAAGCTTGAAGAACGGCAGATCACGCCGGTTATTCCTTCAAGAAGAAAGAGACACAATTCTCGTGAAATCTTGCTCTCGCTTTATAAACAACGAAACATTATTGAACGATTGTCCGCCAGATTAAAGCAGTTCAGAGGCATAGCAACACGCTCCGACAAGCTGAAGTCAACATTCCTCGCAGCAGTCCAATTCGTCACCGCAATTTTCGCGTTTAACTGACGACACGCCCTAAGGGTGGAGAGAAATTTAAGTGTTATTTTATAAATATTCTTTCTAACTATTATGAAATTAAAATAAAAAATGTATTTTTATTTCGATTGTATTATATTTATTTATAAAACATTTGTAATTCTTTCTTTGGATGGCAACTTTGGCTGCTGGACGGGGTTTGCCATAAGACGGCCAGATAAAAAGGACCGTCTCTTCTCAGAAAAAGGAATGGTAAAATGGCTAACCAAGGCGGTAAGAGCCCTTTTGGAAATTCGCTATGATAGGTTTTCAAGAGGTTTTGAGTGTGATTCAAAGGCAGGATGTGGACGCCAGCACAACGAGGCCGCATGGCCGGAATTACACGCAAGACGAAACGCTATCCGTCTGATCTGACAGATGAGGAATGGGAGCGCATAGCGCCTCTGATGCCCCCTGCGAACCGGCGTGGTCGGAAACGGACAACCGATTCCCGTGAGATCATCAATGCTCTGCGCTATCT
>NZ_JACRVS010000072.1:0-1333 GCF_018811985.1 Acetobacter sp. P5B1
GACTGAAACCGTTTGGCTGGGCCCGTAGTGATGAAGACAGAGCCACTACATTTGCCGCTCACCTACAAAATGTGTTCACGCCAAACCAGGCTACTAGCACATTCGCGCTACCGTCCTATCCCGTAAACCGCCACCAGCAACACACCCCAATTGTGTTTCGTCCTAAAGAAGTAACTAAAATAATCAAAGACAATCTCAGCCCGAAAAAATCCCCCGGCTACGACCTTATAACACCGGAAATGATCATCCAGCTGCCACATTCTGCAGTTCGCTACATAACCAAGCTCTTTAATGCCATCACCAAACTTGGTTACTTTCCACAACGATGGAAGATGATGAAGATCATAATGATTCCAAAGCCTGGTAAGAACCACACAGTCGCTTCATCTTACAGACCAATAAGTCTACTCTCATGCATTTCGAAACTATTCGAAAAATGCCTGCTGATCCGACTTAATCAACATCTGATATACCACAATATAATCCCAGCCCACCAATTTGGATTTCGCGAAAGCCATGGAACCATTGAACAGGTGAATCGTATTACAACGGAAATAAGAACTGCATTTGAATATCGCGAATACTGTACAGCAGTATTTTTAGACGTATCCCAAGCATTCGACAAAGTCTGGCTCGACGGCCTAATGTTTAAAATTAAAACATCCCTACCCGAAAGCACACACAAACTTCTAAAGTCTTACCTCTATGACAGAAAGTTTGCAGTGCGGTGCAACACTGCCACTTCCACTGTTCATACAATTGAGGCTGGAGTCCCCCAAGGCAGCGTTCTTGGGCCAACCTTATACATCATCTATACAGCCGACATCCCTACAAATAGTCGCTTAACGGTATCCACATTTGCCGACGATACAGCTATCCTTAGCCGTTCAAGGTCCCCTATCCAAGCTACAGCACAGTTGGCACTGTACCTCATCGACATTGAGAAGTGGCTCTCTGACTGGCGAATAAAAGTAAACGAGCAAAAATGCAAGCACGTGACGTTTACGCTAAACAGACAAGACTGTCCACCGCTCTTGTTGAACAACATACCACTCCCGAAAGCAGATGAGGTAGCGTACCTAGGAGTACACCTTGACAGAAGACTCACATGGCGGAGGCACATTGAAGCCAAAAAAACCCAACTTAAACTCAAAGCCAACAACTTACACTGGCTCATCAACTCTGGTTCTCCGCTCAGCCTAGATCACAAGGTCTTGCTCTACAATTCTATATTGAAACCAATCTGGACCTATGGCTCACAGTTATGGGGCAATGCCAGCAACAGCAATATTGACATCATTCAGCGAGCACAATCAAAGATTCTGAGAACCAT
>NZ_JACRVS010000073.1:0-1932 GCF_018811985.1 Acetobacter sp. P5B1
CACGATAGGCGACCCCGAATGTGCTCTCGGCTATCTCGGCAACGACCTGCTGCAGACCACGGCGGATAGACCGAAAATTCTTGATACGTTCGTCCCACAGAAACCAGCTCTGATAGGTCCCTGCCGGATCGTCCCGCCAGCGAAGGATAAGGTCTAGAATCAGGTCGGTCATCAATCCAGAAACTAAAATTACATTCGTTTCTAAGCCTGATTGTAACAGCGGCTCACGTCAATGCGGATAATCGCAAGGCCTGGCGAGGTTTAAGATACTCATGTCCGCTTTCCGGAAAGTCGAATAGCCCCGCTTATGACCGGGATGAGGCGGGAGCTGACTTTCTACCAAGAAAGTAAATTCACTCTGTTCGCTTCGAAGCCAGTTCATAAATCTCATTATCGGCTCTCCGGCCAACGGCAATTACATAGATGACGATCCGTTCGTCGATGACCTGATAAACAAGGCGGTAACCATCTTTCAGAAGCTTGATCTTATAAAACCCTGATAGGTCGCGATGCAGTTCGTTTCCTGGAGAGTGAGGGTTCCAGATCAGCTTTTCCAGCTTCTTTTCAAATTTCTTACGCACGCTGCCGTCAAGAGCATCCCACTCTCTGAGTGCTCTGTCGTCGAATTCAAGACAATACTCTTTCATTCGCGATGACGGTTCTTAAGCTCTGCAAAAGTCATACGATGCTTTTGGGCAGGGTTTTTTAGGCGTTCGCGCACAATCTCGATAAGCTCCGCATCCTCGTCTGTGACAAGCCTCCGCTTGACGGGAGAGCGACCCGTTTCAGCAATATACGCGAGCGTATCGCGCAGTGCGTCAGAAAGTGAAATGCCTTGAGCCGACAACTTCTTAACTGCGGCTGCCTTCAGCGTTTCATCTACCCGGAATGTAACAGCAGACATACAAAGCCTCCTTGCGTGTATGCACATATGTATCACAGTTGTTGGTACAAATGAAGCGAAAGATGGTCGATGCTGATGTCTGCATTCGAGAAACCTGATCGGTTGCGGAAACGGCAGAAAAGAGGGCGGAAGCTGCCTGTCTGCTTGGCGTGCACCAACTCTCCCTCTCTGACGAGAAGGAGAGCCGGTTCATCAGTCTACCCGTTGTGAGTTTTCAGCCAGAAGCGTTCTGTCGCTGAACGCCGGGGCTCCCATCCAGCTTCTTTGAGCCTGACAGGTAATTCCTTTTCGGCGGCGTCTGGGACGGCCTTCAGGATTTCAGCGATGGTCGTCCGATCTCGCCCTGCAAGATAGGTCTCGAGACTCACAGCCTNGGCGGAAGCTGCCTGTCTGCTTGGCGTGCACCAACTCTCCCTCTCTGACGAGAAGGAGAGCCGGTTCATCAGTCTACCCGTTGTGAGTTTTCAGCCAGAAGCGTTCTGTCGCTGAACGCCGGGGCTCCCATCCAGCTTCTTTGAGCCTGACAGGTAATTCCTTTTCGGCGGCGTCTGGGACGGCCTTCAGGATTTCAGCGATGGTCGTCCGATCTCGCCCTGCAAGATAGGTCTCGAGACTCACAGCCTGTGGCAATGCTGAAAACGAAGGCATCGGGATTTCCTCAATYCGGATGCTTTCCTCCTCCTCAAGATACTCTGCCACCCTGTGTAACCCGAGAAATTTCACGCCAGCCAGCCTGTCTTCGGCRTAGAACCCCGATCCTGCCGCATCGGCAAACATGTCCCAAAGCCTCTCCACCACGAGGGGTGGAAGATGCTGGAGCATGGTGAGCCTGTTGATCGGCTCCCACCGGAGAAGTTCGTCCGGCGCACCGACGATCACTTCGATCCTGTCTGTGGCGACATTGAACCGAATCCGGCCCTTCATTCGGGTACGGATTGCCTCGCGCATTTCCTGATCTTCAGACATTGCCTGGTTTCCTTCGATGAGTATGAACAAACGATCGGAGAAACCGGTTGAGGCGGCCCTGT
>NZ_JACRVS010000074.1:0-1225 GCF_018811985.1 Acetobacter sp. P5B1
TTCTTCATCCGAACTGTCGGTATCACCCGGGCCACCATGAGGATCGGGCTGGCCAATATCGTCTACAACATGCGCCGCTTCCTCTTCCTCGAAAGGTTGAACGCGAGCGCGTAGTCATCCAGCGGGAGGGCAGTCCCCGATCTGCTCAAAACGCAGATCAAAAGCTACCCCAAAAACCGTCAATCAAATCGCCAAAACCCTGAAATCACGAGCCAGGCGCATCAACCAACGGTTCTTCGATCCCTCCAGATGGAACGGATCAGTCCATTTTTTCCTCTGGCGCATGGAGCTCCGCGTGTGGACGACCGACGCGTCCTGAGCGGGATCGTTTACGTGATCCGCAACGGTCTTCAGTGGAAAGACGCTCCGAAAGTGTATGGTCCGCACAAGACTTTGTATAACCGGTTCATTCGCTGGAGCCGCCTGGGTGTCTTTGACAGGATCTTTGTCGCCATGACAGAGCGGGCAGGCTGTTCGAAGCGCCTGATGATCGATGCGACACATCTCAAGGCTCACCGGACAGCTGCCTCTCTGCTCAAAAAGGGGCTTTTCCCCGCCATATCGAACGCACAAAAGGCGGCCTGAACTCAAAGCTTCATGCCGTCTGTGACAGCGAAGGCCGTCCTGTTCGTCTTCATCTGACAGCCGGTCAGGTTAGTGACTTCAAAGGGGCAGATGTACTTCTGGCAGACCTTCCCGATGAGACAGAAGAGGGGACCGGGGATACGACAGTAATAAAATCAGGCAGTCTCTCGCAGAACGGAAGATCACCGCTTGTATTCCGCCGAAGAAGAACCGGAAATCAAAGCTACTTTACAACTGGCATCTCTATAAAAAGCGCCACCTCATCGAAAACATGTTCGCAAAGCTCAAAGACTGGCGGCGGGTGACAACACGATATGACCGCTGCGCACACACTTTCATGTCCGCTATCCACATCGCAGCAAGCTTCATCTTCTACCTCAAAGAATGAGTCCTGAGCCTAGAGGGTGTTATGCACTTTGGATGAGCAGGTTAGCTGCGTTTCTAAGCATGAAACCTGCGAAGGCGATGGTATGCATTGCGGCAAGCGTTGAGGCGCAGCGCTCGTAGTCTTTCACCAGCCTCCTGCACCGCGTTGCCCACGCGAACGATCTCTCTACGATCCAGCGACGTGGCAGCAGCACGAAACCCCGTTTAGCCTGAGGTAGTCTGACGATTTCGAGAGTGATATCCTGCTCTTTGG
>NZ_JACRVS010000075.1:0-1099 GCF_018811985.1 Acetobacter sp. P5B1
GCTTATTTCAATTCAAAAAATATGAATGAAATATGAAAAGAAAACATTATTCTGGTTGATCCTGCCAGTAGTTATATGCTTGTCTCAAAGATTAAGCCATGCATGTCTAAGTACACACGAATTAAAAGTGAAACCGCAAAAGGCTCATTATATCAGTTATGGTTCCTTAGATCGTTAACAGTTACTTGGATAACTGTGGTAATTCTAGAGCTAATACATGCAATTAAAACATGAACCTTATGGGACATGTGCTTTTATTAGGCTAAAACCAAGCGATCGCAAGATCGTTATATTGGTTGAACTCTAGATAACATGCAGATCGTATGGTCTTGTACCGACGACAGATCTTTCAAATGTCTGCCCTATCAACTTTTGATGGTAGTATMTAGGACTACCATGGTTGCAACGGGTAACGGGGAATCAGGGTTCGATTCCGGAGAGGGAGCCTGAGAAACGGCTACCACATCTAAGGAAGGCAGCAGGCGCGTAAATTACCCACTCCCAGCTCGGGGAGGTAGTGACGAAAAATAACAATACAGGACTCATATCCGAGGCCCTGTAATTGGAATGAGTACACTTTAAATCCTTTAACAAGGACCAATTGGAGGGCAAGTCTGGTGCCAGCAGCCGCGGTAATTCCAGCTCCAATAGCGTATATTAAAGTTGTTGCGGTTAAAACGTTCGTAGTTGAACTTGTGCTTCATACGGGTAGTACAACTTACAATTGTGGTTAGTACTATACCTTTATGTATGTAAGCGTATTACCGGTGGAGTTCTTATATGTGATTAAATACTTGTATTTTTTCATATGTTCCTCCTATTTAAAAACCTGCATTAGTGCTCTTAAACGAGTGTTATTGTGGGCCGGTACTATTACTTTGAACAAATTAGAGTGCTTAAAGCAGGCTTCAAATGCCTGAATATTCTGTGCATGGGATAATGAAATAAGACCTCTGTTCTGCTTTCATTGGTTTTCAGATCAAGAGGTAATGATTAATAGAAGCAGTTTGGGGGCATTAGTATTACGACGCGAGAGGTGAAATTCTTGGACCGTCGTAAGACTAACTTAAGCGAAAGCATTTGCCAAAGATGTTTTCAT
>NZ_JACRVS010000076.1:0-1020 GCF_018811985.1 Acetobacter sp. P5B1
CAAAAAATATCAAGAATTTTCGATCACTTTTTCGTGGCATATGACTTTTTCGTGGCATATGAAATTGAGGTAGCGTGCCCTTTTGAGGCTGCCACAGGCTGGTGTGCAATAGTGATGTCACGCTTTTCGCAGGGGAAAAACAGTGACGCAGACTCATGAAAATCCCACACCGGATCTGATATCCGCAAATGACAATCTGACACCAGAAGGTGTCGAAAAAGCCGCTCAAGCAGCGGTCTATGCAGTTGCCAGCCTTATCGGTCGGAGAATGGCACGGGAGTATTTCGCCTCTTATCGGGCAGCTAACGACAACGGCGCTTTGTCCGATAATTCCCAGAAAATCGAGGAAACCCTAAAATGACACGTGTAGTATACTATGCGCGGTATTCGACTGATAAACAAAGCGCCAGTTCAATCGAAGATCAGTTCCGGCTATGCGAGGAATTCGCGATGCGTGAGAAGTGGGCGGTGGTCGGTAGTTATCATGACGCCGCCATCTCTGGTTCCGGGATGACTTTAAGGCCTGGCATTCAGGCCCTCTTGCGCGATGCGCAGGCGGGAGCGTTCGATGTTGTACTGGCTGAGGCGCTGGATCGCATTTCGCGAGACCAGGCGGACGTCGCGACACTATTCAAGCGTCTTTCCTTTGAGGGTATCGCCATCATTACTTTGGCGGAGGGGGAAATCAACGAACTCCATGTTGGTCTCAAGGGAACGATGAATGCTCTGCACATCAAAACTATCGCCCGGAACACGCACCGTGGGCTTTTGGGTCGGGTGATGAAAGGCAAGTCTGGAGGAGGCCTGTGCTATGGCTATCGGGCGCTCAAGAAGGTTGATGCTAATTTCGAACCCGTCCGGGGTGATCGGGAAATTATAACTGAGGAATCTGAAGTCGTTTGTCGTATTTTTCGAGCTTTCGCGGCAGGACGAAGCCCCAGATCTATTGCGGTGGAATTAAATGGGGAGGGGGTTCCTGGTCCGAAAGGCCGTGCCTGGAGTGACACAACCATCCGAGGT
>NZ_JACRVS010000077.1:0-955 GCF_018811985.1 Acetobacter sp. P5B1
AGCTTGGCAATTTGTTGTAATTAGTAAATCATAAAGAATTATTAACGTAAAGATGGTAATGTAGTAAGGGTTTTCTTCTATATGCGGTATAAACTATAATTTGCTTCTTTAAACAATCGCACACCACGATGTGATGCTGTACATGCGGTGTCTGAAACCATTTGTACAGTCTGTACAAATCCATGTTAGAAATACACATTCTATTTGAAAGAGTACGAACGACAGACATTTATTTTTAGTTTAACATATTTTTTGGGAGTCCCGACCAATAAAATTAAATACTTTTTGAAAATCTTCCTCCTTTTAAAAACTGAATGGTGGTCCTGAAAAGGACCGATTGCTTAATAGGGGTACACAGGATGTACACTTTTTAACCGCCAAATCCGTAGAGGGTGCGGCCTTGCCTCTTCAGAGCGTACACAACATCCATGGCTGTAACTGTCTTCCTCTTGGCGTGTTCCGTGTAGGTCACGGCATCACGAATTACGTTCTCCAAGAAAACCTTCAGAACGCCACGCGTTTCCTCGTATATGAGTCCAGATATGCGCTTCACACCGCCTCGACGGGCCAAACGGCGGATAGCAGGCTTCGTGATACCTTGGATGTTATCACGCAGCACTTTGCGATGACGCTTGGCGCCACCCTTTCCCAAGCCTTTGCCTCCTTTACCACGACCAGTCATTTTTCACTGTTCTATACTATTATACACGCACAGCACGAAAGTCACTAAAGAACTAATTTCAACGTTTCTGTGTGCCCCTATTTATAGGTAAAACGACAAAAACCCGAGAGAGTACGAACGATATGTTCGTTCGCTTTTCGCTCGTCAAATGAAATGGCCTCTGTTTTTCTCTCTCTCTCTCTCTCTCTCTCTCTTTCACCGTCCACGATTGCTATATAAGTAGGTAGCAAATGCTCTGATCGTTTATTGTGTTTTCAAACGTGAAGTAGTGAA
>NZ_JACRVS010000078.1:0-922 GCF_018811985.1 Acetobacter sp. P5B1
TGCGGCCACAGACGGCGGCCCCGTTGGCCAGCCACCGGCTGCCGTAGCCGATGGTCCAGTAACCGGCCGGGCACACGTAAGGCCGCAGGCACAGCCCCTCAAACCGACGAGCCAGACCAGCCGCGAGAACGATGGGGTCATTCATTCAGTTGTCCAGATACAAAAAAGGCCGCGTCTGGCGCGGGTCATGATTTTTCCGAGTTTCGAGGCGCAATCGCGTAGGCTGAGGCCTGCTGCTGTGTCGGCGGCGTCGGGGCAGGAACATGGTGGTGGTGCAGGAAGCCGACATTGCCGAACAGGTAGTCGTCCCATGTCTGGCTGGAGAGGATCGTGCCACCCGCTGCGGCCGCAATCGTGCAGACAATCCCCACAACCACTGACCGTGTGCGCCAGCGCCGCAGATTCTCTTCGGCCAGCCGGTTCTGGTTTTCCTGAGCGCCAGTGAGTTTTGCGAGCTGGGTCACCAGATCAAAAACCCGCGTCTCCAGCCGGGCTATCCCCGCCGTGGTGGCCACAGTGCGGGCATTCTCCTCTGCCCGCATCGTCGCCAGATCTTTGCTGATGCTGTCTAGCTTTCCGTCAGTTGCATCCTGCCGCCGCTCAACAGCGGCAAGACGGACCTCGTGGCCCCCAACGATTTCGCGCAGGTCATCATCAGCCGCGACGTTTCCGCCGCTCTGTGTTTCTGTCATCAGTTTTCCGGTTATTATTTTAGACGCAGCGGTTAGAAATCGCCCAGCGCAACACGACGCCAATGATTATCTGCTGTGCATACATAGTGATAATTTGCATCCTCCAAGAAGACCTCCCAGTCCGGCGTGGACTGGAGGATGCCTGTGAGGTTGGTCATTTAGTTGCTCAGTGCTGTGCCATACTGCACGGGGAACCATCCGCATGTGCTGGCCGTGGGGCAGCGATACGT
>NZ_JACRVS010000008.1:0-142617 GCF_018811985.1 Acetobacter sp. P5B1
ATACGCAACCGGGTAATCCGCAGCAGAATGCCTATATTGAACGCTACAACAGAACTGTACGGCAGGAATGGCTGGAGCAGTATTTGTTTGAAAGCATTCAGGACGTGCAGGAGGTCGCAACACAATGGCTCTGGACATATAACCATGACAGACCCAACATGGGGAACAGCGGGCTAACCCCCGCCCAGAAACTAAAAACAGCTGCCTGAATTCTCATTCAATGCCCCACTAAAAATGGGGGGATTACCGGCTGATTTGGATCATCCAAAAAAATAGAGAGTGAAATTTTAGCCGCTAAAATTTTCTGAAAAATTTGATCCTCTCTTTTGCTCTGTCTATCCAATGGGACAGACAGACCTTTCCCATTGCCTCCTGCTTCCTGAGCCTTTGGATTGTCTCGTTTGCTTGGTGTGAGAGGGGGGTATCAGGTCTTTCCCCTATATCCCGCCTCTTGAGGTGTCTGCCCGCTTTGCATACGGGTCAGAATCTCCAGCCACTCGTCTTTCGTATGTCGCGGATAGGGTTGATTTATATCTTTGGAATAGGTTTCCGCTGCAAAAATGTCAGTCTGAAGAAAGCGCTGTTTTCTGCGGGCTAGAGCCTCTCGTAACTGCTGCGCATAGTGTCTGGCCGCAACCTTGGCCTGCTCTAACGGCTTCAGCACCAGTCGATACAGATTAGAGCCACTCACCATCCGGCCCTGACGCTTCACCCGACGACGGGTGCGCTCCACAAGACCAAGAAGGTAGGCTTTCTCAAGACTGCGGATAACTGTGCGAGCTGAGCAACCCGCACGTGCGGCTATGGCTTCATGACTGGGGAAAAGACCATGCGGCCCCTCAAAAGAAGCAAGCGCCTGTAAGACCAGATGGGTCTTACCGGAAATCATCCGGCTCTGGGTAAGTGTCCAAAGTTGGGAAGAAAACGTCTGAGACAAAGCCGGGCCCTTTCTAAATTATGGGCGAGGCTTCCTTCTTTCCTGCGATATTAGACTTGAAAGCCACTCAGGCTATGCCTACTATATCGCATCGGACGCTTGAGTGTGTTGTTGGCACCTCTTGCATCAAGTCCACCTCGCCGGGAAGCGAGATTTTTAAGGGGATAGCCTTGCCGGGCTGTCCCCTTTATTGTTTGACGACATATTGATCGGTTGAAGAGCCATTGTCCAGTGAAGGACATAGATCACTATCTCACCTATTAAGAAGGGACACATTTAGTCATAGACATGACTCGTCCTATTGAAACAAATTGGAGGGTTCTAAAAACCCTCTTTTTCGGCTGTTTTAAAATCGTAACCCGTTGATATTGCTACTACTTGAAAAATCAAAATAGGGGTTTTTCGAACCCTCCACGCTGAATTTCCAAAAGAGCTCGGCTCTGATAATTCAGATTAACAACACATTTTATAATTTACTTTTTACTAAAATAGTAAATGCAGAAACTCACTTCATTTTTTAATAAAATGAAGTGAGTTGTAAAATACTTTAAATATTTTTATACTACATTCATATACTCATTGTAATTATTTTCTTTTATTAAGTATTTTGTTGAATTTTTAACATTAATTTTTAGCATTGCTATGTTGTTTTTTTCTCTTTCTCCCAGATAAAGAAAAGCATTTCCAGTCGTCCAGCGAGAATCACCACCTGAAAGTTCATTCCATCCGTCTAAATTCTCTTCAGTTAAATAAGAAGTTATATTTTTATAATTATTATTTTCTAACAAAATAACAGACGAAATTTCAACGCCAAAATTACGACGATCATCTATATATGGACCAATAATATCACAATATTTACTTGAGTTTGAAGAAATTCGAATATCATTTACATTGGGTGGAAGCATAAAAATAAATTCGTTATTGTTTTTTTTGATGGGATTAATTAGAGAACCATTTTTCAGTTTAATATGAATATTTGTTTCTTGAGTTAACGATACAGACAATTCCGGAAGGGAATATCCAGCTTCATATGCTCTATTCTGAATCTGATCATATATTGGCTTAACAAATTCAAGCGATACATTAAGGGGAGCAGCTGCATCTACCCATGTCAGATTGCGATTATGATTACGATTAATGTTAACAACATTACCAGTCTGTAAAAAACTGTGCCGATTGCCGGTGTCAAGATAGGTTTCTGTCATCAAATTATTTGCCATAATAATAGAATGAATTTCTGTTTCTATATGAAAATATTCATAACATTGAACAGATTTATCATAAAATATTGTCATTCCATTAACTAACATACGTACAGGAACAAAGTTATCTTGTATAAAGATACAATGATCATTTGTTACTGATATGTCTTCTGATGGAATATTTTCAGATATTGAATTTTTTAATATTTTTACAGGATATGAATATTCATCTTTTTCAGTTGTTTTAACTGAAGATTTTCCAGACCATATTATTTTAGTTATTTCTTTTCTTTTGTTATTATATGTATATATTTCATCATTTATTTTTAAATCTTCAATTTTTTTTAAACCATTTGGTGTATCTATTTCTGCACCAGCTAAAAAACAGCTTGCTGTCAGATTCTTGAACGCATTAGTTGTTGAATCTCCATATTGATACATGCGGTTACCCATGTACCAGTATCTGGCATCCGTCACATTATGATTGATACTATCTCCACTTACAAAATTTCCTGAAGGCTCATTAGATAAAATGAAATAATTTGATGTGTTATTTGCATCGTTTAATAATACACTATCATAATTATTATAATTCCCCTGTCCCATTATATTATTTGTTTTATATGTTATAGTATGACTTTCTCCAGAACTATCTACCCAAGATAAAACATTACCATTAAATGTTACATCTACTTCTTGATATATTGTATTAGATCCACTTCCAAGACCGTAATTAACAAGTATTGGCCCATGATTTGCTGCTCTATATGCACTACCATGATTAACTAACATAGCGATAGTCAGTCTATAAGTGCCAGATGTTGGAATGGACATAACTTTCTCCAAAATTAAATTTTTACTAACGCAGTTAATTGCGTATCATATGCTAAACTAAAAGACAATTAATTTATTAATTTTTTTATATTTCAGCGTGTCGTCAGTTAAGCCCTGAGTGTGGCATGTGAGGGTTGTACTTTGTGTCTGCGTGTGCTGACTGTTTTCTTGTTTTTGGGGGGAGACAGAAGAATGCGGCGCTATGGTTTGCGCGACGACCAGTGAGAGCGGATAAAGGATCTTCTTCCCGGCCGCGAAGGTCATGTCGGCGGCACAGCTGCGGACAACCGTCTGTTCGTGGAGGCGGTGCTGTATCGCTATCGCGCTGGCATTCCGTGGCGCGACCTTCCTGCCCGTTTCGGGGACTGGAAAAATGTGCACAGGCGTCTGCGCCGCTGGTGTGAAAGCGCTGTCATCGAACGAATATTTCGTTATCTGGCAGCTGATTACGACAATGAATACATGATGATCGACAGCACAATTGTCCGGGCGCATCAGCATAGCGCCGGAGCTCTCAAAAAAAGGGGGGGCGGATCAGGCCATCGGACGCTCACGAGGCGGGCTGACGACAAAGATCCATGCCATCTGCGACGCTCCGGGCAATCCGGTGGAACTCGGTATCACGCCGGGACAGGATGGCGATATCACCCAGGCAGAACCACTTCTGGAAAACATCGACCCGGATGCTTTCCTTGCTGACAAGGCGTATGACGCGGACAGGTTGATCAATCGGCTGATACAGCGCGGGATTACCCCGGTCATCCCGCCAAAACGCAACAGAACGACCCAACGGAAAACAGACTTCGCTCTCTACCGTGAACAGAACCTTACCGAGAGGTTCTTCAATAAAATCAAGAAGTTTCGCGCCATCGCAACCAGATACGATAAACTGAAATCGACCTTCCTCGCAGCCGTGCAGTTCGCCTCAATCATCATCCTGCTTAACTGACGACACGCCGTAGAGCATAATCCGCTCAATCTGGTTCATATCCAGCGGCGGTGAAGAATGCAGCCGCTTGGCTATGAGATCCGCCTTCTCCGCATTGGTATTGCGCTGTTTGGGAGCTGCCACGAGTGTAGCATCCAGGATCTGGCCCGACATCGGAAGATCGCACGCATTCCGCAGGGTTGTATCAAAGCGATTGAACAGACCATCGCACCTGGCCAAGTGTAAAACATTTCACGTCCTGGCTCTGACTTCCTCGAACGCCCATTCCCGGAAGCCAGAAAGCTCCCCTATCATGAGCAATGACGGTACCCTCATTGCTCATGATCCCTCTCTCTGAGACTCGATCAGGCCACCATCGCCCGTCGCACCGCGTCGGGTTCACGCCACAAGACACGCAGAAGCGTCCGTACCGCCGGGTCAAGGCTCACACGGCCCTGCTCCCAGTTCCGCCATGTCGCCACAGGCACACCGGCCAGAGCGGCAATGTCTGTCTGGGTCAGCTTCAACTGGCGGCGCACGGTCGCAGGAGACGGATAAGCCGGCCCCGGCAGATCGCTTTGTGTCCCATCTTCGCGGGCCTGCTGGTCAATCTCTGCGGCCGTCGTCGCCTGAACGCGTGCCCGATCAACCCGACCGCCACGACGTTTGATGTCTGCCAATGTCAGTTTTGCCATTTGATCCACTCCTTTCGGTGCATCTTCCGGGCCGAGATGATGCGCAGACACGTCCCGCGCACCGTATAAACGACCATAAACGGGATCCCCTCGATCAAGCCTGCGGCTCTAATACGGGGTTCTCCATAATCCTTACGGTCGTCCAGTTTCTGGAGAACAGGCCCCAGAAAAATCTGGGCCGCATATTCGAAATCGAACCCCCGCTCTTCAAAGCAGGAATCGCTTTTCGCGTCGTCCCATTCAAACTCAATCTCAGGCCCTGTCATGCTCTTTTATATACGCTATTAGCGTAGTTTTGCACGGGATATCAGCCTGTGCCAATCGCTCATGCTAGACCCTAGGAAGCCCGTGCCATTCGGAGAGACCCCACCATGCTTCTGACACCGCGCTGTTCTGACCCGGCCCTCTCTGAAGTCGACCGGGAGCGGATCACCAGCTATCTTCTGGCGTCTCTGTCTCCGGCAACCCGCGCCGCCTACGCCACCGACTGGCAGAGTTTTACGGTATGGTGTGCAGAACGCGACGTGCTTGCCCTCCAAGCAACACCCGCTCAGATCGCTTCCTGGTTGTCCTCTCTGGCTGAGGCTGGCCGCAAGGCGTCTGGGATCGCCAGAGCTCGCGCCGCCCTGTCGCACGCCTTTCAGGGACAGGAGCATAACCCGGTCAAAGCCCCCGGCGTAGAGCGTGTCATGGCCGGTATACGCCGCACCCTTGGGACAGCCCCCACACGCAAGCAGGCTGCCACGGCTGAAATTGTGCGCGACATGCTGGCCCACTGCCCCTCCTCCCTGAGCGGCCAGAGAGATCAGGCGCTTCTGACACTCGGCTTTGCCGGTGCCTTGCGGCGCAGTGAGCTAGTGGCGCTGACAACGGACGATCTCCTGTTTCAGGAACGCGGACTACTGGTCACCATACGGCGCAGCAAAACTGATCAGGACGGCAGCGGGCAGACCATCGGCATCCCAAATGGAAGGCGTCTCCGTCCGGTGGACGCTGTGCGCTCATGGCTTGCCGCATCCGGGATCACACAGGGACCGGTATTCCGCAGCATTACCCGGCACGGGCATCTCAACACGCAGCCTCTCTCAGACCGGTCTGTCGCCACCATCGTCAAGACATACGCCCACGCCGCGGGATATGATCCGAGGGGGTTTTCTGGTCATTCCCTGCGGGCCGGGTTTGTCACCTCAGGCGCACAGACAGGTCAGGATGCCCTCGCTCTGGCCCGCGTGACACGCCACAAAAACCTCTCTGTCCTGCAAACCTATGTCCGGGACGATGCTCCTTTCCTGAATCATCCCGGCGAGGCGTTCCTGTAAGAACCAGAAGGCGGATGGGAGCGCCCATCGTGCGCGGCCTGCAAGCGGTTCCAGAACGCGGCACCATTCCCGAAAACGGCTCCCAGTCGCAGGGCAAGCTCCGGCGTAACCGGAGCTCTCTCAGCCAAGAGGTCTAAAAGGTCGGCCTCGGAAAGAGCGAGACGGGCGGCAAGATCTGTCACGCTTTGTCCTATAGCCGGAAGCAGGTCTTCCCGTAGGAGCGCTCCCGGATGCGTTGGTGTTCGATCAGAGTGTCTGGCCATAACCGGCTCCTTCTTGCCTCTCCCTCTGTCTGACTTGTCTGGCGCATCTGTCAGACATGACGCGGGCATGCTTCACTTCTGCCAGACAAGTCAGACAGAGGAGTCAGACATGACAGACGAACCTAAACCATGGTCTATCCGGGGCGTTCATCCCGAGGTGCGGAATGCTGCTCTGGCCGCCGCCAAAAGAGAGGGGGTCACGATTGGCGAGTGGTTAGACAGAGCCATTCGGTCTCACGTTAAAAATAGCAGAAACCCAACAGAAAACCTGTCAGACGCTCCTGTCAAACAGACGCCAGACTTGTCTGACGCAGAACGCCTCGTCAGCATGATTGCCCAGCTTTCGGAAGCCGGTGCACCGGTCCCGAAATCCGTCTCCAGCAAAGCCTATGCTCTGATCCGGGACAGCCTCAAAGGAGTGCAGCAACAACACAGGGCGGCCCTGCCTTCTCCTGAGCAGGATTGATGGATTTACCAGATTTTGAGGTCAGGCAGTCAAATCGTGCATCTTCTTTCTGAGGATGCACCGCAAGACAGGACACCGTTAAGCACTACAGGTGCGCATAAGGTTTATGTGAAGTAGTCACGCCGTTAGCGTGGGCCTACTTCACCTGTCCTGCCCAACTTTTACAAGATATTTTGGCGCCATAAACGGTTATAGCCGAGCGTAAAACTCGGTTATTTTTTGCAAATCATGGTTATATTTTTTTGTCATTCTTGGTTATTTTTTAACAGGGCTGGTAATCCCCCCATAAAAAGAGTGACTTTTGAATGAGAATTTTCTCAGCGTAAGAATTGAGGAGATTCTGATGAAGAGTGATCGCTTTACTGACGCCCAGATCATGGGTGTGATCCGCCAGGCTGAGGGCGGTGTCCCGGTTCCTGACCTGTGCCGGGAGCATGGGATTAGCAACGCCACGTTTTACCGGTGGCGCGCGAAATATGGCGGCATGGATGCTTCGATGATCAGTCAGATGAAGGCTTTGGGGGTAATCCCCCCATAAAAAGAGTGACTTTTGAATGAGAATTTTCTCAGCGTAAGAATTGAGGAGATTCTGATGAAGAGTGATCGCTTTACTGACGCCCAGATCATGGGTGTGATCCGCCAGGCTGAGGGCGGTGTCCCGGTTCCTGACCTGTGCCGGGAGCATGGGATTAGCAACGCCACGTTTTACCGGTGGCGCGCGAAATATGGCGGCATGGATGCTTCGATGATCAGTCAGATGAAGGCTTTGGAAGAGGAGAACCGTCGGCTGAAGCGCATGTATGCGGATTTGAGCATGCAGACGGATATCCTGAAGGAAGCCCTTGGAAAAAAATGAAGCGGCCAGCCCAGCGCCGGGAACTGGCCGCACAAGCTGTGGCGCATCATGGGGTCAGCATTGCGCTGGCCTGTCGGATTTTTGGGATATCCGAGACCTGCTTTCGCTATCGTCCGCGACTGGAAGCGGAGAACGACAGGATTGCCGCTCTTCTGGTGGGACTGACCCAGGCTCACAGGAGATGGGGATTTGGTCTGTGTTTCCTGTATCTGCGCAATGTGCAGGGACAGCTCTGGAATCATAAGCGGGTTTATCGGATCTATCGGGAACTGGAACTCAACCTGCGGATTAAACCCCGCAGGCGTCTGGTTCGCGAAAAGCCTGAAAAGCTGTCGGTTCCGGCCCTTCCCAACAGGGTCTGGTCCATGGATTTTATGGCGGACAGGCTGATGGATGGACGTGCTTTTCGGCTCCTGAACATTCTGGATGACTTCAATCGTGAAGGACTGGCGATCGAGGTTGATTTTTCCCTGCCAGCCTGTCGGGTTGTCCGCTGTCTGGAACAGGTTATGGAGTGGCGTGGCAGGCCAGAAGCCATCCGAATGGATAATGGCCCTGAATATGTCAGTCATACGTTGGTTTCATGGGCCGAAAAACAGGGGATTACCCTGATCTATACGCAACCGGGTAATCCGCAGCAGAATGCCTATATTGAACGCTACAACAGAACTGTACGGCAGGAATGGCTGGAGCAGTATTTGTTTGAAAGCATTCAGGACGTGCAGGAGGTCGCAACACAATGGCTCTGGACATATAACCATGACAGACCCAACATGGGGAACAGCGGGCTAACCCCCGCCCAGAAACTAAAAACAGCTGCCTGAATTCTCATTCAATGCCCCACTAAAAATGGGGGGATTACCNTACGCAACCGGGTAATCCGCAGCAGAATGCCTATATTGAACGCTACAACAGAACTGTACGGCAGGAATGGCTGGAGCAGTATTTGTTTGAAAGCATTCAGGACGTGCAGGAGGTCGCAACACAATGGCTCTGGACATATAACCATGACAGACCCAACATGGGGAACAGCGGGCTAACCCCCGCCCAGAAACTAAAAACAGCTGCCTGAATTCTCATTCAATGCCCCACTAAAAATGGGGGGATTACCATTGCAGAAAAGAGGCCCTCATCACCAAAGCCAGAATTTTGGAAAAGATGGGCGATTACATAGCTGCTCTATCCAATTACGAAGAAGCAGCGAAGATACACTCCACAAATCCGATAAAAAAGAAAATCACCTCATTGAAAAAACGTATTGAAACACTTTCTGCCAAAGCAATTTCAAACGAGAAAAATTCTGACAGGAACTGAAATTTCAATTCTTACGAAAATTATTAGCGATAATTTCCAAGTGTGTAATTCAGAGATTTTAATTGCAGAAAATAAGATGTTAAGGCCGCAGAAATCCTCTTTTTTAATTCAGCAGGATAATCGCTGCGCAGACCTACCGGGAAATTATAAGCTTCCCCAATAATAAAATCGAGATCAGCGCCAGACTGGATCTTAAATTGATCTCTCCAGTCTGGCGGATCAGCGACCATTGAACTTAACGCTCTAACCGTTCAATGGCAGATCGTCTTATTCCCACTCGATTATCGTTTAGGAAAGAATGTTTCATAAAAACAGCACTCTAATTGCATTCTCAGCATTTAATACCATGAAAAATACCATCGATCATCAGAGCGGGAGCGGGGGTCCTTAGTATGGCTGTCGATGCTGACTACCGTTCTGGCACTTTACCTGCTCGCGGGACAGACCTTCGTCCCCTTACTGCATAGTTCAACCTATTCGCTGTCATCGTCCCCATCGGCAGCCAAACTCTGATCTTCATGACGCTCGACCAAGCGTCGATGGCCACCAAGCGAGATTGTCAGTTCATTGCCCTCAAGCCGCGCCTGCAGGTCCTGCAAGATGAGACTACGCCTGGTTGTATCACCCTCGATAACCCGCTCAAAGCTGGACACAGAAGCCACCGGCACGCGAACATAGCGTTCAATAAACGATGCCATCGTAGCCCCCGCCTCGTCTTCGAGGTGAGCCCAAGCAGCATCACCCACATAAGCGGCGCCGCCCACCTCTCGGTACGCGGCCTGGAGCCCAGTCAGCTTGTCATTTTCTGTCGGATCCAGCACAACAAGAATTGGCTTTGCACCCGAGCTACTGCAGTCGCGAGCAAATGAGAGCTCCTCGCCGAAACGCCCTTGCCCGCTAGCCGCAATCGTCACGCGCAACTTCAATTCGTACGCAAGTGGAGTTCCGTCCGGCAGCACTTTCCAGCAGTCGACTTGCCGGCCTTTAGTAGGGTCATCAGTGCGCCTCACCACACGCTCACGTGCCGACTTCGCCTCACCGCCGATGGCTGCAGCAAGGATGGGTTCGAAAAGATAGCCGGTTTCCTGTGCAGACCGATTGTCCAAGTCGTAAAAAAATTTGCGCCAAGTGAGCCATGAAGCAAGTGCTTCCGGAGGAAAATCCGGGCCGTATTCCATGAGCGCCCTAGGGGAGACTTGCACCATAGTCGGCAAAGGCTGCCGCTGAAGAATCAATCCATATTTGCGGCGGCGCTTATGAAGCTCGGTGAGGCATTTCAGATAGGTCATGAAGTCCTGATCCAGTGACGTGCCTGCATCAAGCATATCGACAACATCAAAGGACGTAACCGTCTCGTCGGGGATGGTAAACCAGTCAACTGCCGTGGCGTAGTACTCCTGTTGCGGAGAAATTTTCGGCCAGAGCACAGGAAATGCTCGCGCCATTTCATCACTCTTGCCGATGTCAACGGCCACAAGTGCAATTATCTTGGCTAGCTCGCTCGCCGTCATGAGCGCCCGCATGTTCGCTGTCTTCGTGATCGTAAGCAGACGGGTGAGCTGCTGCGATCGCTCTGCGCTGAGTCGTTGCCGTGTAGTCATTAAAAAACGAATCCCCCTTGGTGCATTTCTGCAAGCAGCGCTTCTGTTGATTTGAGCGCCGGGCTCATTCCAAGCGCTTCAGTAAGAACAAATCCTAATAGCTTTGCAGACATCGCACCTGCCGGTTGCGTATCTGCACCAAACGACCCATCAATCTCTCTTAAGTGTTTGGCCAAACGTTCAGCAGCGAGCGGTGGCACTGCGTTTCCAATTTGCTGAATGACGCTAGCATTGTTGCCAACCCACCTGTACTTGTCGGGAAATGTCTGAATGCGGGCGCACTCGCGAATGGTCAAAGGACGATGCTCTGTAGGATGAATAAATTCCCGAGCAGCAGCCCCCGTGATCGTGAGGCTCTGCAGATTGCCATGCAGACGTTTGATACCTGAAGGCGCGCCGCCCCGCTTTTCGGTTGGCGTACCGTCCGATACTCGCCGGTTTGCTCGCCGCCTGTAGCTCTCATGCCAAAGCTCGGGCGGCAGGTCTTTCATCGTCTGACCAGGTTTGAGCAGTTCGACTTGCATACGCTCCGCAGCCTCGACTCGAACGTGGTGAGTTACCACCTCTACGCGATTTCCCGCCCGCATTCGGGCGTCGAATGCATTGACAGGCTCCGCGCTCGCGTACGGAACTAGCGCATCCTTACCACTTGCAGCGGGACCGAGCCCTGCCACCGCTTCGGCCAAGCTCGGAGCAAGCGGCTTGCCGGAAGCCTTTTTCGCTTTACCACTGTCGAATGAATACAACTCCTCGGGAAATTGAAAATCGATCCCAAGTCGGTTGCCAATGATTAGCACCCGCTTACGCGTCTGTGGCACGCCATATGCGGCTAGGTTTACCTTTTGCAGCCGTACCGAATATCCCATGTCGACAAACTCTCGTACCAGACGCGCAAGGTCTCGCCCCCCACCAGACGTCAAAAGCCCTTCGACATTTTCGAAAATGAACCAACGCGGCGAAAGCCGCTCAACGATATTTAAGTAGTTAAAAATGAGCAGATTGCGAGGATCTGCGGAATTGCGCGGACCAGCAGTACTAAAGCCTTGGCACGGCGGCCCTCCAATAACGACGAAGGGCCTTTTGCCACCCGTGAGCATTTCAATATGAGACGGGTCAACCGTGCTCAGGTCAAGCTGATGGCAGGGACTGCCGACATTCTCTTGGTAAGTCTGGCAGGCATCAGCGTTAATTTCTACGCCAAATAAAGGCTTCAAACCAGCTTGGCTAAAGCCAGAGGAGAATCCCCCAGCCCCAGCAAACAGAGATACAACAACTTCGTCCTTACTCATGCCATATCCCATTGACGCGGCGCTATAACGCCAACGTGCTTGTAAAGAGTAGTTCGAGACACGCCATATCGACGAGCAACATCGGCAACTCGGATTTCAGGATCGCGCAAAAGCGCCTTGATCTCTCGCACCTGCTTCTCACCGAGTTTAGGTTTGCGTCCACCGGAGCGACCTCTGGCACGCGCTGCCGCAAGCCCCGCGTGGGTGCGCTCGCGGATCAGACTGCGCTCGAATTCCGCGAGGGCTGCAAAGACGTGGAAGACCAACTTCCCAGCCGCGCTGACCGTCTCGATTTTTTCAGTGAGGCTTTCAAAGCCAATACCGCTGCGCTCAAGATCACTTACGATCTGCACCAAGTCGGGCAAGCTGCGGCCAAGCCTATCCAAGCGCCACACAACAAGCGTATCGCCGCTGCGTAAGGCCTTGAGACATTGCTCCAGCTCCGGCCGAATGGCGTTCTTGCCGCTTGCGGTATCCTCGTAGATGACCCCACAACCAGCCAGCAGAAGCGCATCGCGCTGCAGCTCAAAGTGTTGGTCCTGCGTGGAGACCCGTGCATATCCGATACGCTGATTCATTGACCAAACCGGGACATTGAAAACTTGACGGCAATATTAACTCGGCGGAAAGCATCCGACTAGCCCGGAAAGGCCGTTTTCACGGTGTCAAGAAAGCTACTGTTTTCTGGACACTGTATTCATTAACTTAGCCAAGAGCCCCTATTTTACCTTAGCTGCAAAAGTCTCAGCCATTTCGTGAAAATCCGCGAGAAAGCCCCGAATGTCGTTTAACGTCGCCTCAGACATCTCAATGAGCGCCTGCGCGGAAGGCTGGGTAACTGCTTGCTCTGGAGCGTGACGGAACTCTAATTTCAGCAGGTCACAAAGCCTCGCAACCTCACCCCGCAAACGCATCAGTTCACGCTGCGTCAGTAAATCTGAAATGCTACGCGGCCGGTAACCCAACCCTAGCTGTCGCAGTAGAGCCGATACCGGCATATTGCAGGTTTCGGCAGTCTGGAAAATAACGGCTCGCTCTTCTTCCGAAACCTGAACCTTTATTGGTGTCCCGGCTCTTGGGCCAACATGTTTGTCGCGTCGTTTTACCGTAGCCAGATTTGAAGCCACTTCAGCCTCTCCCGTCGATCACGCAGTGAGAGTAAGGTCGTTGCCCCGTCCGGGGCAACACATCTTGCCTATCCCTTTTCGTTCTTATTCGTGCCGAGACGGCCCGAAAACTGGTGTCACGTTATTTTCGGGCCGTCTCGGGCCGTCTCGGGCCGTCTCGGGCCGTCTCGGGCCGTCTCGGGCCGTCTCGGGCCAACTCCGATCAAAAAACACTCATGGATTCAATAAAAATATGAACAAAATAGCACGGAGGTATCTTCCAAACGCCATGCTTTTAGCAAGGCCGATAAACTTCCATCCGAGCCCTGATCGTGAACTCATTGCCCACTGGCGGTCCCCTGCGGAGGGCACAGAGAAATAATGAATTGCATGCCGTTTAAACGCTATGGGCAAAACATTTAAACACTCTCGCCTCTCAACCGTCCCCGGCACGAAGAACGTCCCTGAAGACATATTCTCCAGCAGGAAGAGCCCCGTAGACGTTAAAAAAATATATTAAAGTTAAAATGCGCGCGCGTGTTACGGGTTGGAAAAACATATAAGTTTCAATATGTTATATACCATTCGTGTGGGTGAAAGTACGTGTAGGGGCGTGTGTAAAGGTACGTGCTAATCCACAGGGAAACGTGGGTGAAGGTACGTGTCATTCCACAAAGCTGTCACCACTTATCAACAGGGCATTTTTGGAGGATCAGGCCTTCAATATAGCGCTGCTACTGATGAAATGAGCGCCCCGCTCAGCGACAGTTTGCGGGCAGCCGCTTTTTAGCGATCTTCTCTATTGGCAAAGAAAGTTACGTGGTCACGCTCTGTATCGAGCGATATCTGATAATCAGGTAGCAGGTTGATAGCAGACATTTCCTTTATCTGCCGTCGAAACTCTCTCAACGTCGCGGTACTGCCGCTTTTCGCGTATAGGACCGTCACAGACACACGCCATTTTGGCTGAAGACCACAATGTTTACGGGCAAGTTCATATATGCGCCGCTCGAGCGGCTTGCGGAGTTTAAAATAGTCCCGTGACAGGGTCAGAACCCGCATGGTCGCAACAGAACGGAATAGCCAGTGCGGCAAATCCACCTCGATGGCTGTCACACGATCATCTGTTGGCGACTTTTCTACAATCCGCCATGAATCAATCAGTCCAAAGCCGCGTCGCTCACGCTGTCCGTTCGTCTCAATATTAGTCTCAATGCCAGTCCCTCTCAGCCTTGCAAGCATACCGACTACACGGCGGTAGCCGACACCCCCTGTTGAGCGGTTTGTACTACGGAGAAAATCATAGGCCGTAAAACGCACTGTTGGTGTTATGGGGCGCCCACGGTTCTTGGCCTCCACCAACTGACTGATGCAATAAATCCACAGGTCCTTGTCATGTATGGTCGCACAGCCATCCGACCCGGGCTTCACGGTCACCACGAGACCGTTGCGCTCATAGGTTCTTACACGCCTATCGCCCGCTTTTAACGCAAACAGTGGATGCTCCATGCTAACCGCGTCACCCTTGGGGGCAGCAGCAAAAATGTCTGCAACGAAAAAGCCTTCCCTATGGCAGAGTTCTGCCGAGGAACATTTTGTTGCCTTGCTGACGGCATGCTGTTCCCAGCGAATGGGAGACACAGGCGTTACAAACAAGCTCTGAAATCAGAAGCGCATACCAGGACGCTGCGCCTGAGCACCCTGCGCCTTGCGCGCCTCAATCCACTCTATGACCTCTTCGAGATCCCACGCCACGTTTCTGCTGGTGAGCGCGATACGGCGTGGAAACTCGCCACGCCGCTCCATATTGAAGATGGTTCTTTCGGCTAGCGGGATCATCGCGTGAAGCTTTTTGCGGTCAATAAGAACCCTAGCCGTATTTCCCATTTCTCTTCCCTCCGCACCCCTATCACAATGTGCTTGAGGTTACCTGCTGCTGCCTGCTGCGGCTGGGGAAAAAATTGAATTTAGTTGACACTTCGGACATAAATTGACCATGGCCAAAGATCACGAAACTTACCTTGCTTTCGATCCGATCCTCGAGAGCGTAGTTACCCAACGGGAAGCCACCGGGCGCATTGAGGCCAAGCTTGCAGATGATCTGACATGGTGTTTTTGTGAGCTTTGTGGAAATCTCACTGAATATTCAGCAATACGCTTCAATCCAGTTGTAGTGAAAAAACTAAAGAACCGAAACGCCAAGCTTGTTCCTCTAACAGAAAAAATGATTTCATTAGGACTTGAGAGAGCAAAGAGACTAGCTGAATATTATTCAGAGGCCTTGTCAGGAAAATATGGCCCTCATAAAGCAAGCCAAATGATCGCTCGTTATGGCGATCTAGTCGAGATACGTGCAGATCGTTCCGTAGAAAGTTTCCACGAATACATCGAACCAAAAATGAAGTTACGGGAGCATGCACGTCATGGTGACCTTGCGTGGACAACTCGCTTGGCAGGCTCTCCCTCTGCTAGCCCTAAACCTAGTAAGTTATATTGTGAGAAACACCATCCCAGCAGAAGTGTTTCTTCAAGAAGAGCCTATCAACGTGATCGGAGATTTATTTGGGAATACCGTGCCCTAATGGAACAAATTTGGTCTCATGGTTTCAACAATTCGACCCTCTCTGGCTGGGATATTGAAGAGCATGCTTACGTGCGGAGAGAAGCTTATAGACAAGTTAAAGCCTTACGATCTCCCACAAGCATGCTTGATGATTTTCTCTCAAAAAGCACAATGACGCAGGCTGAAATAGCTCGGCAACTCGGAATTTCTCGCCAAGCCGTTTCAGCAGCCATCAAACGACGCACCCTAAAAAAACGCCAAGAAAGCGATCGTTAACGTGGCTTGATCGTCCATTCACTAATCATATCAGCCCAGTCTTGCAGCATAGCAGTGCGCTGCTCACGATATTCAGCCTTGTTATAAACGGCTCTTACCCCTTTCTGTTCATGGGCAAGGCACTTTTCGATCCAGTCAGTATTATAACCCGCCTCGTGCAGCAAAGTGCTGGCCGTCCTGCGTAAATCATGAGGACCAAACTTTGCGAGCAACTTCCCTTCTTTCTGAGCAAGTTTGTAGGTCAGCGTGAGTACCTGATTAAGCGTTGCGCTACTCATCGGCTGATCAGTGTCGTACCGGGACGGCAAGATGTAATCTGATCCCCCGGAAAACGTCTTCAGGGCGATGAAAATATCGAGCGCCTGTCGCGACAGAAATACCAAATGGGGGTTACGTCGTTTCATCCGCTCTTTTGGGATCGTCCAAAGCGCCTGACTAAAACTGATCTCGCTCCATGTTGCGTTGGTTAGCTCACTCTTTCGGACCATCGTCAGCAAAAGCAGCTTGGCTGCGGCCCGGATCGATGGGGTAGTGCCGATGCGCTCGATGTACTGATACATCAGGCCGATCTCTTCAGGCGTCAGAGCGCGATCCCTTGGCTCAAATTTTGCTATGCTAGTCGGACGAACCAGTTCAGCCGGATTTTCGACCTTCTGCCCTCGTTCGATAGCCCACCGGTAAACTTGAAACATCACCTCCCGGGCATGCACAGCGGTCGCCGGAGCACCACGCTCGACGATGGCATCGGTCAATGCTCGCAGGTCCTCGTGAGTGATTTCGATAAGCTTCTGGCTGGCGAATTTGGGCTTGAGCTCCCGCTCGTAGACAGATTTGCGCATATCACGGGTGGAGTCCGCCATCTGATATCCGCGCAGCCACTTCTCGGCCCACGCCCCGAACGTTTCCACACCCTTGACCCGCGCCTTTTCGCGAGCTTTTTCCTTCGCAGGTGACTTACCTGCTGAGATTAGCTTTTTAGCCTCTCCCAGTTGCTCACGAGCTTCGGCCAGAGTGATGCCCCCAACGCCATATCGCCCGAAAGTCAGGGTCTCCTGCCTGCCATGGATCGCATAGTTATATCGGAACGAGATGCTGCCCGCAGGCGTCACGGCGACATACAACCCATCGCGGTCGTTCACCTTGTAGAGCTTATCCGTCGGCTTGAGGTTGCGCAGTTTGGTGTCGGTCAGCATCGGTTCGTGGCACTCCAAACATCGATACCATGATCGAAAACCATTAAAATAACTGGATAAAATCCTTATTATTCATATGGTTAATTCATTTCGATACCATGACACCCATAGAGGACCTGACATGGTATCGATAAAAATCATAGCACCAGACTCAGTCAGTGCCATGCACCATGCCATAAAAAGTTGCTGCTTGGCGATACCGTTCGGTGCCAGACAATGCCTAACCAAAAAACAAAAAAGCCCGCATTTCTGCGGGCTTTAAGGCACTTTCATGCCGGGTAATACCACCCTATGCCAGACGCGGGATCATTCCCACTCAATCGTGCCCGGCGGTTTGGAGGTGATGTCATAAGTGACGCGGTTGATGCCGCGGACTTCGTTGACGATGCGGCCAGCGACGCGGTTGAGGAAGCTCATGTCAAACGGGTAGACATCCGCCGTCATGCCGTCCGTGCTGGTCACGGCGCGCAGGGCGCAGGCCTGATCATACGTGCGGCCATCGCCCATCACGCCCACGGTGCGGACCGGTAGCAGGACGGCAAAGGCCTGCCAGATGGCGTCATACAGGCCAGCGGCGCGGATTTCTTCAAGGAAGACGGAATCCACTTTCCGCAGCAGGTCCAGTTTTTCCCGCGTGATGTTACCGGGGATACGGATAGCCAGACCCGGCCCGGGGAACGGATGCCGCCCGACGATAGCTTCCGGAATATCCAGCTCACGGCCCAGATCGCGCACTTCATCCTTGAACAGTTCACGCAGCGGTTCGACCAGCTGCATGTTCATGCGTTCCGGCAGACCGCCGACGTTATGGTGCGATTTGATGGTGACAGACGGGCCACCCGTAAAGCTGACGCTCTCGATCACATCCGGATACAGCGTGCCCTGTGCGAGGAACTGTGCGCCGCCCAGCTTGGTGGCTTCTTCCTCAAACACTTCCACAAACAGGCGGCCAATGGTCTTGCGCTTGATTTCCGGGTCCGTCACGCCGTCCAGCTCACGCAGGAACAGCTCGGACGCATCCCGATGCACGAGCGTGATGTTGAAGCGGCCACGGAAGGTTTCAATCACTTCCTCAGCTTCACCCGCACGCAGCATGCCGTGATCGACAAAGATACAGGTCAGCTGGTCGCCAATGGCTTCATGAATCAGCACAGCCGCCACGGAGGAATCGACCCCGCCGGACAGACCGCAGATCACCTTGCCGGTGCCGACCTGCTCACGGATGCGGGCAATTTCCATCTCGCGGAAGCCAGCCATGGTCCATGTGCCGGAGCAGCCCGCCACGTTATGCGTGAAGTTGCGCAGCAGGGCGGCACCGTGCGGCGTGTGCACCACTTCCGGGTGGAACTGCACGCCATACAGGCGGCGGCCTTCATCCGCGATAACGGCAAACGGAGCGCCTTCGCTCACGGCCACAATGCGGAAGCCGGGGGGCAGTTCCGTCACGCGGTCACCGTGGCTCATCCACACCTGCTCACGGTTGCCGCGCGCCCATGCGCCACGGAACAGGGCGCAATCTTCCACAATATCAACAAAGGCGCGGCCAAATTCGCGGTGGTCGGAGCTTTCAACCTGCCCGCCCAGCTGGAGGCACATGGCCTGCTGGCCGTAGCAGATGCCCAGAACCGGGATGGCCAGCTCAAACACCACTTCCGGCACGCGGGGAGAATCCGGGTTGGTCACGCTGGCGGGGCCGCCAGAGAGAATAATGCCGCGCGGTGCAAAAGCGCGGATGCGCTCTGCCGTGGCGGTGAACGGCCAGATTTCACAATAGACACCGCTTTCCCGCACGCGGCGGGCAATAAGCTGTGTCACCTGACTGCCAAAATCCAGGATCAGGATACGGTCCTGATGAAGGGACTCGTCCAGTTTGGTGGAGGAAGCGGGGATGGTGGCATCGGCAGGCATGAGCTACTGTCTTTCTGGTCAGCGCCTGAGCGGCATTCTAAACGACGGACAGCCACCACCGGGGCAGAGCGCCGGAAACAGGGGGCACCGGCAACGGGGCAGCTGTATGCTAGACAGCGGATATAAAGCGATGGGTTACAAACGTCACCCTATAATAAGACTCTCCGCAGCATCATTTTATAAAGGCGTGGCGCAGGTGAGACCCTTGAACGGGGGCATCTGGCCCCGGATCTTCTCTCTGACAGGAGCGTGTTCATGAATCCCTTCTCTCTTCTGGCCCCCGGCAAGACCTCCACCGGCAACTCGCGCCAGCCTTTGCGCGCCCTGCCGCTGGCCGGGGTTGCCCTGCTGGCGCTGTTCTGTGGCGCGGCGGCTCCGGCGGCGGATGACCCGTATGGGGAATGGATTGGCACGCTGGTGGCCGAGAAAGGGCACAACTGCCCAGTGCATACGGTCTCGCTCATGCAGGTCCAGCCCAAACACATCACCTTCACGCCGGAAATGGGCGCGCTGGTGCTGCGTGGTGTGCCGGACAAGAAGACGCAGCATTATCATGCGCAGCTGATCCTGCAGGACTCCCACCACCAGCCACTGCCCATGGTGTTTGAAGCGCATCCGGTGGGCGATACGTTCGAGGGCGTTTACGGCACGCCGGAATGCCGTGCGCATGTGACGCTCAAACGCCCCGAAGGCCGGGCCTGGAAGAACTTTATGGGGGACGATTGAAAAAAAATCGCCTCATGTGAATTTTGGGGGTTGCCAGACCCGGCGCCCCCGGCTAAACACCGCGTCAAGGCGCACCCGTAGCTCAACTGGATAGAGCACCAGACTACGAATCTGGGGGTTAGGAGTTCGAGTCTCTTCGGGTGCACCACTTCCCTTTTTCAATTTGAAGCACTTTAAATTTTCAGACTATTTGTCTGGGATTGTGCATCACTGATCCGCTTTTCTCTGCCTTACAGAGACAGGCTGGCTTAAGGGATTTCCCGCTCAGCGGGTTATTTTTCCATTTTCTATAAAATTTCCAGAAAACCTGACTATCTGCATGCGTCTTTGCGGGATTCCGGGCAGCGCGGCCAGAGAGCACACTGAGTTATGTGTCCTGACCTTCTGCCAGACACAGCGCCAGATGCTGCGTGAGCAACGCGCGTAACGCACCGGAGCCTTCGCGCTGATAACGGTCATAATGCTCCCGCCAATGTTTCCCCATTTCCGGCGGCAGGGTGCTTGCCTGTAGGGCGCGCATGCCGTTCAGCACTTTTCTTTCAATCTGCGCCATGGAGCGCTGCGGAAAGTGCAACATGCAGAACCCGGCTTCCATCATCAGGCGGGTGTGGTCCTTCACACTATCGACCTGTTCCACAAAATGGTTGCCCTGCCCTGTTGTCAGCCCGTACCCGGTGCGGAGCGCGACCTTTGTGACCTCCTGCCGCATGGCGGGCCACACGGCACACTCTGTTTCAGCCAGTGATGGGCCAAAGGCTGTCAGCCGATAAGGCGGCGTGCTTGTGACCAGTGCCGCCTGTGCCCAATGGAAGACCAGAAGCCGGGCCTGAGGGTCCGCCAGCACCCGGGCGAACTTTTCGCCCGCTTTTGGGCCAGTATGGCAGCAGGTGATAAATTCATCCGCGTCCACAAAGAAGATCCAGTCTGGCGGGTTGGCATCATGCCGCAGGTAGGTTTCTGCAAACTGTTGCAGAGCCTGCATTTTTGCAGCCTGATAATAAGCGTCCTGATAGTCCTGTGCGTAAAAAACATCGGCCTGAGGCGCATCTTTTCGAAAAAGCTCAATTTCCTGCGCTGTACCGTCTGTGCTGTTGTTATCCAGAATAAAGAAACGCCGGAAACCCAGCCGGTAATGATGCCGTAAATTCAGCCCCAGAATATCGGCTTCATCTTTCACCAGCATAAGCAGGGCAGCATGCCGCAAGGCGGGAATGGTGACGTCTGCTCGCACCTGCCAGCGTGGGCCGGCCCGCAGCGTATCAAACGCGCGTTTTGCGCGATGATTCAGGCCATTCAGGAAGTCCACCAGTCCCGCATTCGTGTTCATCTGGGTCTTTACATCCGCATTTTATACTCTGTGTTTGAGTCTAACGGGTTTACACTGGAGGGGCTATCCTTTTGCAGCCTTCTGACAGGAGCAACAAGAATGAAAAAACTTCCTTTTATGGCACTGGCGCTTTGCCTTGCGACCCCGGCTTTTGCACAAAGCACGCAAACCACGGCAGATCTGGTCAACACAGTCAAATACCGCCACGCCTACCAAACCATGACGGAACTGCCTGACTGGGTTACAAAAGCCGCGGCTGTTTCTGCACCGGCTGAAACGCTGAAGCAGAACGGCAAGACCTATCTGACAGGCCATCTCTGCAAACCGCATGACTGCGGCGACCATCAGCTTGATGTTGTGTTCTCAGAAGATGGCAAAGCGACATGGGGCCTGCTGTCCCGCCGTTACGGCAAAACGCTTTACCAGCTGCCGCTCGGTGAGCCGAACACGGAAACGCTCGCTGTGCTCACGGCGTCTTACCACAAGAACAACCCGGACGATCCGGCAAAATAACGCCTTATATGGGCAATGACCCTGTGTGATCATTGCCCGCCGGCTTAGCTGCTCCTTACCGGGATACACGGCATGGAGCGGGCATGGAGAATCTGGCAAACGCCGGAAGCGCCTGCGCCATCACTGGCGACAAGCTGTGCCCGATACATGGCTTTTCCGGAAACGGAGACTGATTGCACAGTCGGCGTTGCCTGCATGGAGCGAGATGCGAGAACACGGTTTACACTTTCTGCTGTACGCCGCGCTTCCGCATAGGATGCAAAAGCCCCCACCTGCACCGTGCCACCCTTACCGGTATGCGGTTTTTGCAAAGATCGGGTTGCAACCGCAGAAGACAGCATCGGGGCACGGCTGGCCCCGGCGGACGAAGAAGAGGAAGCCGGCAGCCTCAACACATGCGCAGAAGACGATGCGGGCGACGTGTAAACAGCATTTTGCACCCGGCCTGTTTGATTGCGGGATGACGACGCAGACATGAAAGAAGCGGGCATGACGCGAGCCGGTGGCAGGCTGGCCTGCGTAATGGCAGTGGACTGGGTTACAGGGGCAGAGGATGCTGTCTGTATGGGCGCTTCTGTTTCGTAAGATGAAGAACCAGCCGCAAACTGTCCAACATTGGAAGTGCCCGTATTGGCCACCATTTGGGCCTGCGCCGGAACAGTGGACGCATCGGCCTGCGCCACCGCGACAGGTGCCGGACTGCTGGCCTCGGGCACCGGGTCGGGGTGGGGAATGTCGCGGTCCATCAGGCAGGGCGCAGAGGGATCATACGCGGCATCCGGGTCTCTCAGGCAGCCATCGGCAGTACGGGAGAGATCGGCCTTGGCGTAATAGGCCTCGGAAGACGCAACCTGCGTTGTGCTCTGGATAGGCACAGGCGCCCACTTGCCACGCACGGCCACGCCACCGCCCAGATGCGGCGTAATGGCGGCCACGTAATTCACCGTTTCATCCGGCAGATGGCGGCCATTATTCAGGTAATCATCCACCCGGTCCGGCCCGGCATTGTAGGCGGCCAGAAAGCCCGGTGCGCCGTAGCGGTCATACATCAGGCGGATATAGGCGGCCCCGGCCTGAATATTGTCCTTCGGGTTATAGGGGTCGCCCCCCAGACCATACTGGCTCTGCATGTCCGCATAGGTAGCGGGCATGAGCTGCATCAGCCCCATAGCCCCTGCCCCGGACGTTGTCAGGCCGCCATTGAGATATTGTTTACCGCCGGATTCCTGCTGCATGACCGCGCGGATCCACGTCTCGGGGAGAGCAAAGCGTTTGGCTGCCTGCCGGATATACGGCCCCCAGGGGTCTTCCGCCGGACCGGGGGCACGATAGGCCGGATGCGTGGTCTCGACGGTGCCCATGTCGTAAATGGCGTCCGGGTCATACGCGGCATTGGGGTCATACACAGCGTGATAGGAACCGGCCTGCGCGGGCAGAAAACCTCCTGCCCCCAGCCCGAGCGCTGTCGCCAGCACGCAAAGTGAATGTGCTTTTGGTGTTCGACTCCGCACAATCTGCCCCTTATCCCTGCGCCACCGGCTCTGTTCTGCCGCCTGACGCGCCTGTTTTACCCTACGCTCCGCTAAAAACCTTCAAGTGACCCTGACATCAGGGATGATGCTGTTAAGGTTACTATTATGTCATTTTAATGAAAACGGCTCTTCTCCGCCTCTTACACTCAAACGTGAGTCAGCCTCTTACAGACTTGCACGTTACGCATAGGACCTTCCCGTTTTGGGGATTAATCCTGTCAAAGAGACGATCATGTTTATTCAGCCTCTCGTGCCTGCAGGTCACTCTCTGGTTCTTTCCTTTCTTCTTGCCGCCGCCCCTATTCTCACCACGCTGGTCCTGATGGGCGTGCTGAGGCGCCCCGCATGGCAGGCCACGCTGGGCGGGCTGATTGTGGGGGTCATCATGGCCCTTGGCGTCTGGGGGCTGCCGGTCTCGCTGGCCCTCGCCAGTATCAGCAACGGCGTGATTTTCTCCTTCCTGCCGGTGATGTGGATTGCGCTCTCAGCGCTGTTTCTCTTCAACATCGCCATGGAAAGCGGGCGGTTTGACGCCTTCCGGCAATGGATCATCACCCATCTGCCCAATGACCGCCGGATTATGCTGGTGGTGCTGGGGTTCTGCTTCAGCGCCGCGCTGGAAGGGGTTGCCGGATTTGGCACACCTGTCGCGATTACCAGCGCATTGCTGATCATGCTCGGCTTTCCCGCGCTGGAAGCCCTGACCTATGTGCTGATCTTCAACTCCGCCCCGGTGGCGTTTGGCGGCCTTGGTATTCCCATTACCGTGCTGGCTTCCATTACCGGCCTGCCCGCCGATACGCTGGGGGCGACCATTGGCCACCAGATTGCACCCTTTGCCTTCTTTATCCCGTTTTATGTGATGGTACTATATGCGGGCTGGTCCACACTGCGGCAGATCTGGCCGGTGCTGGTAGTGGCAAGCGGAAGCTTTGCGCTGACACTGGTGGTTGTATCCAGCTGGGTGACATACAGCCTAACCAATGTGCTCTCCTCCTGCGTTTCCCTTCTTGCTACCATTGCATTTTTGAAAATCTGGCAGCCGACGCCTGACCCGACCCACGCCATTGACGACCGTATTCTGCAACAGGCTCCCCGCAAGGCTGGCGACTGGAACGGCCCACACTGGCAGGGCTGGATTCCGTGGATCACAGTCGTGCTGGTGGTGATTGTGTGGGATTCCCTGCACATTGCCAAAATTGGCGCGATGCCCATCCACTGGCCGGGGCTGGACCATCAGGTCTTTATCTCGCTGTATCAGAAACCCTATGCAGCAGTCTGGAACTTTGAACCTCTGGGTACGGGCACGGCCATTCTGGTTTCCGCCCTGCTGACAGCCCTGTTCACCTGCCTTGCTCCGCGCAAAATCTGGGCAGCGCTGGTCACCACTGCACGGCAAGGCTGGCTGGCCGTGGTGACGGTCGCCCTGACCATCGGGCTGGCTTTTTTGATGAACTATTCCGGCATGACCTACACGCTGGGATACGCCGTGGCTTCCACGGGGGTTCTGTTCCCGTTCGTTTCCGTTTTCCTCGGCTGGATTGCAGTCTTTTTGACAGGCAGCGATACGTCGGGCAACGCGCTGTTCGGCAATTTGCAGGTGGCAGCAGCACACCAGCTCTCACTGGACCCGGTGGTCTTTGCCTCCGCCAACTCCTCCGGCGGAGTGATGGGGAAAATGATCTCCCCGCAGAACATCACCACGGGCGTGGCCGTCACGTCCCTCAAAGGGCAGGAAGGCGTGGTGCTGGCCCGCACCTTTAAACACAGCCTGTTCCTGACCATCTGCCTTGGGGTGATGGTCGCGGTGCAGCAGTTTATTATGCGGTAGGGCGTAGGATGGCATAAAAAAAGGATCATCCCTTTCAGGATGATCCTTTTTCGTCTCCCAGGAACATCTCAGGGCGGTCTTACGGCCCAGATCTAGTCTGATAGTCTTAGAATTCAACTCCTGCCTGGACCTGAAAGTTCCGACCGATAATCGCATCCCAGTAGCGGTTTGTGCTGCCCTGGTACGGATACTGCGGCTTGGCGTCGAACACGTTGTTCATCACGAAGCTGACATTGTAGCGCTTGGCGAAAGTGTAACCGATGGTCGTGTTGAACATGAAATACTGCTTCATGGTGTTGTTGGGGTACACGCCATCAGCAACCTGCAGCTTATATTTTGCTTTGCCGTAATACATCATCTGCCACTGCACAAATAGCGGACCACGCATGTAGTTGAAGTTGGCCGTGAAATTATCACGCAGGTCAGAACTGGTGCCCAGATAGTCATACTGGCTGGTCAGAATAGTGCCGTTATGGATAAAGCCGTGCTTATAATTCACGGTCGTCTGGATTGCTCCGTCATTTTCAGACAGGCCAACAACGGTAAGGGGCATCATGTAAGACAGGTGCGCCTGCAGACCACGATAATGCTCGGTGCCGATGTTGTAAAAGCCTTCCTGATAGCTCTGATTAATCTGCCCGCTCGCATCACGAGAGAAGGAACTGCAATACTGGTTGGGGTAAGACGTAGAGTCATAGCAAGCCGCCATGATGTCTTCGATACCCAACTGCGCAATTTCATCTTTAACACGCACGTCATACAGATCTGCGCCCAGTGTCAGACCACGCACCCAGCGGGGCTGAAAAGACGCACCTGCCGTAAACTGCTTGGACTGCTCGTTCTTCAGATGGTGGTTACCACCAGACAGACCCTGCACTGTAAATTTGTTGATGTTGGACTGGAAGCCAGCAGGCACACCCGCTTTCTGACAGTTCATACGACGCGCCACTGGGTTTGGCCCGGAATTGATGGCCGTGGCGTCACACGGATCGGTCCCCGTGTCGAACACGGTCGAGTTCGGCATATAGAGTTCCGTAATGGACGGAGCGCGGAACGACGTCGTGTAGTTACCGTGAAAGACAATATCACGCACCGGCGCGTAAGAACCGCCACCAGAATATGCCCAGAAACCGCCATTTGCACTGTTGTTAACGTAGCGGCCCGACCCGGTTGCCGTCAGGGCATACACACCCGGAATGTTCATCTGAGGCGAAACCAGCGGAATCATCGTTTCACCATACGCTTCATTGGTATGGTAAGAGCCGCCGACACCCATGACGGGTACGGTGTTGCCGTACTGCTGATAACTGCCGTCAGACATCAACTGACCACGGTAAAAATTGCCCGGGTTGAAGTCCATGCCTTCAAAGCGGTGCTCATATCCGATGTCATATGTCCAGTCACCGGCAGGAAGTTTTACGACCGTGCTTCGCACATCTGCGTTGAAATCCCACTGCTGGTTGATAGATTTGGTGCGTGCGTCCGTCTGGATATAGTCCGAGGCTGCTTTGCTAGCCTGATTAACACCTATCGGGTTGAGCGGTGAACAGGTGGAGTTCAGAGACGGATAAGCGGCGTTAGTATACCCGGAAGCACAGACAATATTACCGGAACTGTCCTGCACCGCGTTCAGCGCATTGATGTAGTTCTGCGTCAGGATCTCACGCTGCGTGGTGGATGAGCGATACTGACCATATTCCGCGCTGCCTTTCCACTCGAATTTGCGACCAGCAAAATGAAAATCACCCTGCAGACCGCCCACAAACCGGAACAGGCTTGTATCGGTGGTATATTTTCCGGTGTAGTAATCGGTATTAGCACGGGAGAGATAAAACTGATCTGTCGGCAGACCGGCTGCCTTCAGGTCGTTGATAATGGTCGTACGCTCAGCAGACGTCAGATACGGGCTGTTGGTACTGATCGGCAGGGCGCCATTCCCCTGCGTGACGTCGGTCATGGCGTCATCAAACATCTGCGTATTGTAGTACGGCTGATCGGCCATGTTGGACACAGAAGAACGGACATACCAGCCTTCAAACGATGCACGGAGATGTTCCGTAATATCGTAATGGCCAAGCAGCGTAAGGTTCAGTCTCTGCTGGTTAGTGATCAGGTTGTTATAGTTGCTGATCGGGAAACCATTATTTTGCGCTTTTGTGCCTGTAGCCGTCAGACCATCACCCGTAAGTTTACCATACGTGAGCGGCACCAGAGATTTACCGTCCTGGCTAAAAACCAGCGGCTGCCCTGCAGAGTTGGTGATGGCGGTGCCGATGTCCTGACCTTTATAGTTCGGGAGGTCATAATACGCGCCGGACATAGAGGGCACACCTGCCGTGGTGAACGGCATATAGTAGCGACCACCATGTGCCAGATCATACCCGGTGCCGGCAGCGTTACGCACATACTGCGTGCGGTCATCACCTGCGCCGACCCAGTTGGCGCGATCTGCATTGGTCATACCAAAAGTCTGGTTATATTCGGTATCAAAAACGATGCTGCCACGGTCATGGTCAAAATGACGCCCAACCTTACCTGCCAGACGGTAACTAATGGCGTCCTGACGCTGACTGAAACCGGTCTGGCCGTCCAGCTTCACGCCCTGATAATCATCATCCAGCGTAAAGTTCTGCACACCGGCAATGGCATCAGACCCGTAGACCGGCCCGCCCGAACCCACAACTGTTTCAACTTTCTTGATCAGGAGGCTGGGGATGTTCCCGATATCAACGGGAGACCCCTGCACTGCACCAAACAAAGACGCTGTTGCGGATGAGACGAAGCGACGTCCGTTGACCAGTGTCAGAGTACGTTGCGAACCAAGATCAAGCAGATCACCATAAGTCTGACCCGCGCCAAAATTACCATTCTGCGCACCGAGCGGGCTGTTATCAGGCACACTGTAGTTCGGATTTTCCCGCATCAGAGCAAGACCGAGGTTAGTGTAGCCACGGGCCTGAATCTGATCCGCGCCCAAATCCATGGTTGCCATAGTGTTGGTCAGGCGGTTTTGCAGCAGCCGGGAGCCTGTAACCGTGACGTTCTCGGTATTGGATTCCGTGCCGGCGCTGACATCTTCAGCCTGCTTGAGAACCTTGGAGGAGACTGACTGCTGATCAGAAGTGGCCGCTTTAGTCTGAGCAACCGGCGCAAGCGGGGTAGTAGCCGCCGGATTGACGGTTGCAGCAGGCGCTGCCTGCGCCACGAGGGTGCTCTTTGGGGTGGCTTTGGACGTGACTGATTTAGGTAGAGATTTTTTGGCTTTGCCCGCTTTACCTGATGTTTCAGATGCAACTTCCGCTGCCGTCCGGGCATCTGCTGCATTGTTTAATACAGGAATACTAACAGTAAGAACCGGCAAAACATACAGTAGGGAAAAGGACAGGGAAACGCGCCCCTTTTTGCTCTGCCCGTGTTTCGTCAATCTGCGATGTCTCTGCACCATCAAATTCGTTCCCAAAGTGTAAGGTGTGAAATAATTTTTAAGCTCGTAATTTCTTAAAAACCGCCTTTCCGTGAGGTCGGGAAGCCCCAAAATAGAAGTGGGTAATATTTTGCACCAGAAATGATACATTTTCGACACACTTCTCCCCATTCATTGCATAGAACGGGATTTAGGTATGCTAATACGTCATCACTCACCTCTTTTTAAAACAACGCCCCTGTAAGAATTTGAGTCTAAATTTTTAAGAATTGTCAGGAAAATCAACCGTTCGCCACGTAAAAAGGCTCTGAGAGCAGAAGAGTCCGAGTCTTACCTCCTCGTAACCCAAACCCGCTTTGCTCCTTCCTCAGTCTTGCATGAAGAACATTCCAGAACGAATCTAAGCGCATCCCTCTCCTCTCATAGAACGCGAAAATTCACCCTCTTCCGCAAACAGAGACGCCACAGCAGCTGGAGTGCGAGCGTGCAGAACTGCGGGGGCGGGAGAGCGAATTTTTCACCCTGGAAGGCTTTGTGAAGACTGTATTTCAGCGGGTTAAAAGAAGTTATCAACACATAAAACATACGGATTAAAAATTAGATGTCTCTTTATAATATCCCCCAGTATTCACAATTTTTCTAAATATTAGTATACATTGCTCACATTATGATTTTTATAAGGATTATCGGTTTGCGTTCTGTTTTTTCTATGAGCAGTCTTGCCCTGACTGGTCTGCTTCTGTGTGGATGCGCAACGGAATCCTCGCGCACGCTGCCTGTTCCTCCGGTTGCAAGTGCCCAGACGCCTTATAACGGGCCGCGTGTGGCGATTGCGGCGGGCAAGTTTGCCAACCGCTCCAATTACATGAACGGCATTTTTTCAGACGGGATTGATCGTCTGGGCAATCAGGCCCGCACCATCCTGCTCACACGCCTGCAACAAAGCGGTCGCTTTAACGTGATGGACCGCGATAATCTGACGGAAGGCCGGCAGGAAGCCGCGTTCCTCAAGCAGGGCCAGAGCATTCAGGGCGCCAATTATCTGATTACCGGTGACGTGACGGCATTTGGCCGCAAGGAAGTGGGCGACCAGCAGCTGTTTGGCATTGCAGGCCGGGGCCACAAACAAATTGCCTATGCCAAAGTCAGTCTTCAGATCGTCAACCCTCTGACCTCACAGATTGTCACGTCCAGCGAAGGCGCTGCGGAATATGCCTTGTCTGACCGTGAAATTATCGGTTTTGGCAGCACCGCCAGCTATGATTCCACGCTGAATGGCAAGGTGCTTGATCTGGCCGTGCAGGATGCCGTCAATCATCTCGCGCAGCAGGTGGATGCAGGGCAGATCCGGTAAGGCGTTCAGCCCTCCGCCTCTGAAAACGCGTCTCTCAAAACTGGATTTTATCGCTTATGGCTTTGTCCAAAAAAGCACTGGCGGGCCTCGGCCTGCTGGGCTGTCTGGCTGCATGTTCCAATGGGAGCAAAACCCCGCCCCTTTATAGCTGGCAGGATTTCCCCACCCAGCAATATCTGTATCTGAAAGGGCAAACCGACCCGCAGGCCCAGATTATTGTTCTGGAAAAGGATGTGCAGAAAGCACAGGCCAAAGGGCTCGCGCTACCGCCGGGCTTCCACGCGCATCTGGGCATGCTCTACGCCACCACTGGCAGGACAGATCTGGCCCAGCAGGAATTCAGTCAGGAAAAAACGCTGTTTCCTGAATCCGCAACCTACATGGATTTTCTGCTGAACAACCTTGGCCAGAAAGCGCAGCCGTCCTCATGAAGCTCTCTCACCTTGCCCGCCTGTGCCTCTGCGCCGCCCTGCCGTTGATGGCCACGGCCTGCAGCACCACGACTGCCAAAGCACCAGACTACACCGCTTTCCGCTCCGCCAAACCGCGCTCCATTCTGGTTCTGCCGCCGGTCAACCACACACCGGATGTGAATGCCTCCAACGGCCTGATTGCACAGATGACGCACCCGCTGGCCGAAGGCGGCTATTATGTGGTGCCAGTCGCGGTGGAAATTGAAACCTTTCGCCAGAACGGGCTGGATACGCCCGATGACATCATGCAGGCTCCGGCAGCCAAATTGCAGTCCGTTTTTGGGGCCGATGCTGCGCTGTACACCACCATTACGGCCTATGGCTCCGTCTATCAGGTTCTCAGCAGTAATACGGTTGTCACGGCCACATCCAAACTGGTGGACCTTAAAACCGGCAGCGTTCTATGGAGTGGTTCTGCCACCGCGAATAGTAGTGATGTGGGCGACCCGCAGGTGGCGGCCGGGGGCATTATTGGCCTGCTCGTCACCGCTGCGGTCAAACAGGCGGTGCATAATCTGACGGATCAGAGCTTTGATGTGGCCCATGTGGCGGCGGAACGTCTGCTGCGGGTTGGTCCGCCAGACGGGATGCTTTATGGCCCGCGCTCCGTGAAATACGGCACGGACTAAGCAGCCCCCGATAGCGTGCAGGCATTTTCTGCGTGCAGGCACAAAAAAACCGGGAGAGCCATCAGGCCATCCCGGTTTTTTTAACTCTCAGACCTGATGGAAATCAGATCCCGGCAACTGGCTTCAGCACATGCACGGCGGCAGGGGCGGCCAGATGGTCCTTCACGCTGGCAATCAGCGTCTTGAAGTGCGGGGTTTCCATATGCTCGTTCAGGGTCTGGCGGCTGGTCCAGCGCTCCACAAACACAAAAGTCTGCGCATCGTCCTGATCCTGCTGCGGCACGTAGGAAATGTTGCCAGCTTCCTTCAGGGTCGGGGCCACGCAGGCTGCCATGGCAGCCCCCACGATTTTCTCTGAACCCGGCTTAGCTTTCAGAAAAGCAACAACTGTAATGTCTTCACTCACGTCGTTTATCTTTCACTCAGATCATTCTTAAAACATGGCCAGACGGTTCGGGGAGCAAACGCCCCTGCCCGTCTTACCAGGAACTTTGCGAGCCACCGCCGCCGGAATCCCCTCCGCCGCCGCTAAAGCCGCCGCCACCTCCACCGGATGGGCCACCGCCCCGACCGCCGCCACGACTTTGCAGAATGGCGGAGAGAATGTTGAGGCCAAGGTTGAGGAAGAAGCTCCATTTTGCACTCCGCTCGGCCTGCACTTCCGGCGGCACATAGCCCCCCGGATAGAGTGCTGCGCGACGGCGGGACCGGCGGATCAGCCAGATGGGCAGCGCGACAAACAGCAGCCCCAGCACAACCAGACCAATCAGCGCCTCCATGGCATCTGTCTGGGAATCCGGCTGTTGGGCAGAGGCATTCCCGCCAATGTCGGCAGGGTCTGCATGGGTCAGCTCAGTGGCCAGCGCATCCACAATACCGTTGATGGCCTGTGCGTAATGGCCTGCCTGCAAATCGGGCTTGGCAGCCTGCAGGATGTCATTGGTTTGCAGGTCGGTCAGCACACCTTCCAGCCCGTAGCCCACCTCAATGCGGGACTGACGGTCCGGGATATCCAGCACGATCAGAAGGCCGTTATCCACGCCCTTTTTGCCAATGCCGGTCTTGTGGAAGGCCTCGTTGGCATAGAGGCTGATATCCTCCACATGGCCGGGCAGAGAAACCAGAATCTGCGGGTTGCCCGGCACAGTCTGGGAGAGCTGATAGAGCTTGTGGGAGAGGGCCTCGTTCTCATCGGCTGAGAGAACATTCTGCGGGTCCGTCACCCACTGCCGCAGCAGCACGCCATCATCCGCCCATGCCGGGGCGGCAAGGCCCGCCCCCAGCCCGCACAGCACCAGCCCCAGAAGAGAGGCCAGCCCGAACGCACGGGCACGGGCCATACGCGCCAGAAAACCAGCCTGCATCACGGGCTGCGAAGCGCGGAACGTGGGGAGGTGATCCTGCCGCATGGTGTTATGCCTCAACGCGCTGGTTTCAGTGTTTGGAGAAATCAACAACCGGCGGGGTCTGGGCTTCCGGGGAGGCCTGATAGTAGACGCGGGCATGGTAGCCCATGATGCCTGCTACCAGATTACCGGGGAAGTGCATGACCGTCTGGTTATAAGACAGAATGGCCTGCTGCAGACGCTGGCGCGCTACGGTAATGCGGTTCTGGGAGCCTTCCAGCTGCACCATCAGGCGGGTGAAGTCCTGATTGGCCTGAAGCTGAGGGGACTGTTCCACAACGGCGTTAATCGCGCTGATTTCCTTGGCGTTACGGGTCTGGGCTTCCAGAATTTTCTGCTGGAGGGTCGCGTTGTCCACGGTGCGCGGGTCAATGCGGTTCAGCGGGGTTTCACCAGAGCGGGCAGCTGCGTAGTCCGTCAGCGTGTCATGCTCGTGCGTGGCGTAGCCCTTCACGGTGTTGACCAGATTGGGGATGAGGTCCGACTGGCGCTGCACTTCATTCTGCAGCTGGCCGGTCTGTTCCTGCACGTTCTGGTCTGCCGCCATAAAGCGGTTATAGCTGGACCCGAAAATAAACAGCAGGCCAACAATCAGAATCGCGGGGATGAGAAGCTTCTTCATCTAGGTCTCCTTAGTAAACGCATCAAAACAGATCCGTTTCAGGGGACGCAAACCACCCCTCACGGTTCCGTGTGTTGTTTCTCTTTACGCGAAAACGCTCCGGGAAAGCGAAATATTTCCTTCTCTATAAAAAGAGAGCGCAAAAGCCGCCTTGCATCTTGGAGGGAGAGGCCGCGCCCTTTATAACTCCCGCCATGATTATCATTACCGGTGGCGCCGGTTTCATTGGCTCATGCCTTCAGGCTTCCCTCGCCCGCCGCGGGGAGGAAACCGTGGTGGTGGACTGGCTGGGTTCTGACCTGAAATGGCGGAATCTGGCAGCCCATGCCCCGTCTCGCGTTGTGGCACCGGAAGAGCTTGAGGCTTTTCTGGCCACAAACCCGAAGGTGGACGCCGTGTTCCACATGGGTGCGATCAGTGAGACCACGGCGCGCGATGCCGACCTTGTCTGGCGGACCAATGTGGCGCTGACGCAGACGCTGTGGGACTGGTGCGCGCGCACGGACACACGCTTTATCTATGCGTCCTCCGCCGCCACCTACGGCGCTGCCGACAAACCAGAGCTGTTCTCCGATGATCCGGCAAAGCTCGACCAGCTCACCCCGCTCAACCTGTATGGCTGGTCCAAACACACCTTTGACCAGCATGTGATGGCCGGGCTGAAAAAGCACGCCCCGCAGCCACCGCAGTGGGCCGGGCTCAAGTTCTTCAACGTCTACGGCCCGAATGAATACCACAAGGGCAAGATGATCTCTGTGGTGAAGGTGAAGTATGACGAGGTGAAAGCCGGCAACCCGGCCCGCCTCTTCCGCTCCGACCGCCCGGACATTGCCGACGGCCAGCAGATGCGTGACTTCATCTGGGTGGGTGACGTCGTGAATGTCATGCTGTGGCTGTATGACACCCCCTCCGTCTCCGGCCTGTTCAACTGCGGCAGCGGCATTGCCCGGTCCTATCTGGATCTGGCGCATGCAGTCTGTGACGCTGCCGGGTGCGAACGTCGCGTAGACTTTATCGACATGCCGGAAAGTCTGCGCGGACAATATCAGTCCTACACGCAGGCGGACCTCACCCGCTTGCGGGCCGCTGGCTATACCGGCACGTTTACCACGCTTGAAGACGGTATCCGCCAGTATGTGCAAGGCTACCTTGCCACGGGTAACCCGTATCTCTGATCCCCTCTGTCCGGACATCCTGACGCATGCTGCCAGTTCTTCTCTTTCCGCAATTTGACCCGGTGCTGGTGCATCTGGGGCCACTGACGATCCGGTGGTATGCGCTGTCCTACATTATCGGCATTGTGCTAGGGATTTCCCTGCTGCGCAGGCTGGTGCGCCTCACCCCGCGCGCCGCCACGACCGATCAGGCCGATGACTTTCTGGGCTGGGTGACGCTGGGCGTCCTGCTGGGCGGTCGGCTGGGTTATGTGCTGTTTTATCAGCCGGGCTATTACCTGACGCATCCGCTCTCCATTCTACAGGTCTGGAAGGGCGGCATGTCTTTCCACGGCGGGGCGCTGGGCGTGATTATCTCCATGGCGCTGTTTGCCTGGCGCTACAAAATCAGCTTTCTGGCGTTTGCAGACCGCGTGACCGTAGCCGTACCGGTCGGGCTTGGGCTTGGCCGCATTGCCAACTTCATCAACGGGGAACTGTGGGGGCGGGAAGCACCGGCCAGCCTGCCCTGGGCAATGATTTTCCCCGATGCCGGGCCGATCCCGCGCCATCCGTCCGAACTGTATGAAGCGCTGACGGAAGGGCTGCTGCTGTTCCTTGTCATGTTCATGGCCTCTCGCAAACAGAGCGTGCGGGAACGCCCCGGTTTTCTGGCCGGACTGTTTCTGGCGGGCTATGCCTGCGCGCGCAGCTTTTGCGAGTTCTTCCGGGAGCCGGATGCGTTTCTGGGCTTCCTGCCCGGAGGGGTCACCATGGGTCAGGTTTTGTGTGTGCCTATGCTTGCGGCCGGTGTGGCGCTGATGCTGCACGCCCGCCGGAGCCCGGTTTATGCCGGTCTGCCTGACCCCGTCCCGGACACCACTCAGGGCCCCAGGGCCTGACGAGGCCCCGCGTCATGCCTGCGCATCCTCCTGCTCCCGACGGGCTGCCGCCACAACGGCCTGCGTCGGAACATGAGCCGCAGCCAGAACGACTGGATGCCTTCATGGCGCGGGCCAATGCGCGGTATTACGCCACGCATCCCCTGCTGACTGACTTTATTACTGCGCCCGAAATCTCGCAGGTTTTCGGGGAGCTTCTGGGGGCATGGGCCGCCACGGTCTGGGTCAGCATGGGTCGCCCGGAACGGGTTGTGCTGGCAGAAGCCGGACCGGGGCGTGGCACACTGATGGCCGACATGCTCCGCCTGATTACCGCCCGTGTGCCTGCTTTTGCGCAGGCGCTTGAGGTGCATCTGGTGGAAACTTCACCGCTGATGCAGCAGGCGCAGGCGAAAGCCCTCGCGCCTTTTGTGGCCCGCGTTCCGGGCCTCTCCCCGACATGGCACACCACGCTGGATAGCCTGCCGGACGGCCCGCTGATTCTGGTGGCCAATGAGTTTCTGGACGCGCTCCCCATCCGCCAGTTTCTGCACACCGACGAGGGCTGGCAGGAGCATTATGTGCAAAACGGCGCGTTCTGCTGTGTGCCCTGCCCTGCCCCCAGCCTGCCGGATGGCCGGACGCTGGACCCGGATTATGTGGTGGAACTGTGTGAACCCGCTTTGGACATTGCCCGCCTGCTCGGGCAGCGTTTTGCCCGCACGCCCGGTGCCGCGCTGTTTCTGGATTACGGCCATAATTCCCGCAGGACCGGAGACTCTCTGCAAGCCCTGAGCCATGCCCGCCCGGCCAAACCGCTGGAAGCCGCAGGCGAGGCTGACCTGACAGCCCATGTGGATTTTACCGCCTTTGCCGCTGCGGCTCGGCAGGCTGGTGCGGCGATCTGGGGGGCTGTCACACAAGGGACGTTTTTACGTGCTTTAGGGCTGATGGAACGTACAGAACAACTCGCCGCCCACGCCAGCCCGCAGGATGCGGCTGACCTGCGCAGCGGCGCACACAGACTGGCCGCACCGGAAAAGATGGGGCATCTTTTCCGGGTTATGGCCCTCACCTCTCCCTCGCTCCCCATGCCCCCCGGCTTTATGAAAGGACCGGCTGAATGACATCCGGCCAGACCGCTCCCACACGCCCATCCCCCTTGACCAGCCCGCTGCTGGCCCCGGCCCGGCATGGCTTTTTTACGCGGGAAGGCGGCGTGTCCACCGGCCCCTATGCCAGCCTGAACTGCTCCACCCGCGCGGGGGATGACCCGGCCAATCTGGCCGAAAACCGCCGTCGCGTGGCCGAATGCCTGAATGTGGCACCAAAGAAGCTGCTGGGTGTGACACAAATCCACTGCCCGCGTGTGATTACGGTGGAAACCCCCTGGGCACCGGGAGAAGGCGAACAGGCCGACGCTATGGTGACGCGCCTGCCGGATGTGGCACTGGGCGTAATTACGGCGGATTGCGCGCCGGTTCTGTTTACCTCAAAGGACGGACAGACCGTGGGGGCCGCCCATGCGGGCTGGCGCGGAGCACTGGCCGGAGTGCTGGAAGCCACGCTGGAGGCCATGCAGGCACTGGGCGTGAAACCCACCGATGTCCGCGCCGTGGTTGGCCCCTGCATTGCGCAGGAAAGCTATGAAACCGGTGAGGACATGCACGCCGCCATCACCTCGGCCGACCCACAGGCCGCCCGCTTTTTTACCCCCGGCAAACCCGGCCATTATCAGTTTGATCTGGCGGGCTGGTGTGTTTTCCGGCTGGAACGGGCAGGTATTGGGCAAGTCGCGGCCCTTGGTGTGGATACACTGGCGGACGAGAAACGGTTTTTCAGCCACCGGCGGCGTACGCTGGCCGGGGGTGGCCCCATTGGCCACCAGATTTCAGTGATTGCGACAGGAGTGCAGACCAGATGAGCGGTTTCTTCCGCCACACAGCCCTTCCTCTTTCGGGCCTGATCCTGCTGAGCGGCTGTATTGATATGCCACACCCCTTTGCCAACCCCGGCAAGGAAGCCACGCGGCTGGCGGCCAATGCGCCTCCGTCCCGGCTGGATATCCCGGTCCCGACCGATAGCCAGCTGTCTCCTGATGCCGCCAAACTGTGGACCAAGGATGTGGCAGCCGAACTGCTACAACAGACCATTCCGGCCATGGCCCAGCCCGTGCGCCCCGGTGACTGGTGGCTGAAAATACGGGCCGATGTGCGCGGTGACCAGATTGTGCCTGTCTATATGGTCATGACGCCGAAGAACGAAATTCGCGCAACCCAGGAAGGTGAGCCGCTTCAGGCCCAGCTCTGGGCGGCAGCGGACCCGGCCACACTCAGCCTTGCCGCGCAGGACGCCGCCCCCAAGGTCGCCTCCGTGCTGACGGGTATTCAGGCCGATGATATGGAAAAAGACCCGCACAGCCTGAAGCACCGTGCAGCCCGCGTGTATTTCAAAGGGGTGCAGGGTGCGCCGGGCGATGGCGATATCTCGCTCAGCCGCGCCTTTGCCGCATCCTTCCGCAATACGGCGGACACACTCCAGAATGCGGCGGAAAACGCGGATTTCTCCGTGGCCACTACCGTCAAACTGACCCCCGGCCCGGCTGGCACCACGGGCCATCCGCAGCAGCATATTGAAATTGTCTGGCGCGTTGCAGACAAAAACGGCAAGGAAGCCGGGGCCGCCACGCAGCTCCATGATATTGAAGCCCACTCACTGGACGGCTACTGGGGCGACATCGCAGTCGTTGCCGCACAGGAAGCCGCCGGCGCTGTCCGCCAGATTATCGACCGCTATTCCGGGCGTGATAACGCGCCGCTGCCGCCGCCGGCTGGTGGGAAAGACCCGCAGAAAAACAAGAAAAGTTAAAAAGCAGGGCTTATTTTAGGTCAGGCGGGACAAGTGGGGGGCACAATGGATGTCACAGAACAGGCCGGTGTGGCGGTGGTCATACCGTCATACCGTGTGCGGACATTTATTCTGGACGTTATCAGCCGTATTGGCCCGGAAGTTTCCGCCATTTATGTGGTGGATGACTGCTGCCCGGAAGAAAGCGGTCGGTATGTAACCGCCACCTGCCAGGACCCCCGCGTGCGCGTTATACAGCACGCCACCAATCAGGGCGTTGGGGGCGCTGTTCTGACCGGCTATCAGGCTGCCATGGCCGATAATATGGAGATCATGATCAAAATTGATGGCGATGGTCAGATGGACCCGGCGCTGATCCCCACCTTTATTGCCCCCATCCTTGCGGGATACGCTGATTACACAAAAGGCAATCGCTTCTTTAATCCGGAAGACGTGGCCAGCATGCCGAAAATCCGTTTGCTGGGAAATGCAGGCCTGTCTTTTCTGACGAAATTCTCATCCGGATACTGGAGCATTTTTGACCCGACAAACGGCTATACCGCCATCCACAAAGATGTTGCGGCGTTACTGCCCTTCGACAAGCTGAGCCGCCGCTATTTTTTTGAAACCGATATGCTGTTCCGGCTGAATACCGTACGCGCCATTGTCAGAGATATTCCAATGCGCGCCCATTACGGAGATGAAGTCAGCGGGCTAAATATCAAGAAAGTGTTCTTTGAATTTTTCTCGAAAAATATTGAAAATTTCTTCAAAAGAATTTTTTACAATTACTATCTGCGCGATATGTCGGTCTCTTCCTTTGAATTGCCAGCCGGCATTTTGCTGATCCTTTATGGATGTGTTTACGGAGGGCTGCATTGGTTTTACAGCCTCCAGCGTGGCACTTACGCGTCTGCCGGCACCGTCATGCTGGCCGCTTTGCCCATTATTCTGGGGATCCAGTTCCTGCTGGCCTTCCTATCCTATGATATCCAGTCCGAACCCGGCCGAAATGGCGCAAGAAGCCTTCGTTGCCTGACACAACGCCCTTATTCTGGAAAACTGCCATGACAGACATATTTTTTGCCATCCTTTGCGTCATTGGCATCTCCATTGGTCAGATCCTCTTCAAGATCAGCGCGAATGGCTTCAATAAGGCCGGAAGCTTCATGGACCCGGGCGCCCTGAGCGTCCTGCTGGTCGCTCTCATCCTGTATGGCATTACGACAATAGGCTGGGTCTGGCTGTTGCAGCGCTCAGAACTGGGCCGGGTTTATCCTTTCATGGCACTGGCTTTTGCCATTGTCCCGTTCCTCAGCCACTTTTTCCTGCATGAAAATTTCAGCTGGCACTATGCCGCCGGGGTCTTTTTGATTGTCGCTGGCATTCTTGTGTCTCTGGGCCAGAAATTATGACCATCCTTCGCTCATTTCATCATCTCTCTCCAAAATTTTTAGTTATTCTTTCAGCTCTTTTCATAAGTTTTTTCTGTTTTCTTGAAACAGGCCTTGTCCCTCCCCTTCAGTCACCAGATGAGCGCGACCATCTCAAACGCGCTTACTGGCTCGCACAGGGAGAATTTTTTCTAAAAACCCCGCCCGGTCAGGCCTCAGGCGGGTTCGTCGATTCAGGGCTGGAAAGTTACATCGACTATCTTTCCAAATATGAGGGGCATCCTGAAAAAAAAATCGCGAAGAATGACCTGATGACGGTAAGCCAGTTTCAATGGACCTCCCGGAAAGTCTTCACCGTCGCGCCGGGAACAGGGTATTATTTCCCGGTTATTTATACACCGCAGGCCATCGGCCTTCTGGCCGGCGAGCTAATGCACTTGTCCATTGACCGGTCCTACAGGCTTGCCCGCCTGCTGGCCGCAGTCTCCGCTGGCCTTATTACTATTATCGCTTTTGCAATTTACCCGCCCAATGCTCTGGTTCTGGCCCTTCTGGCCATCCCCATGACGCTGTTCCAGTCTGGCGCCGCCAGTCTGGATGGCATGGCTACGGCGGTTTTGTTACTGGCTCTTTCTACGTTCTGCCAGATCACACGCCTTAGGGAACAGGCACCGCCTGCTCTGCTGGCTGTTTTCACTATTTCTGTGGCACTGGTCTCTACATGCAGGCTTCATGCCCTGCCTATACTTCTTCTGCCCTTCATAGTCTGGCTTTATACCCGGAAAAAGACTGTCCTCTGGCAAGCTGTGGCCTGCTCTGCCTTTTCAATTGGATGGACAATGCTGGCCATGAAGATGACGGTCAGCTCTCCGTCTCAGGGCTCTTTTGCCTCTGGAAAACTCCTCGGCATTTTTCTGCACCCGTTCCATTTTGCCCATCTGCTTTTCAACACCGTGACAGATCCCGATAAGCAGAGTTTCTATATTTACTCTTTTCTTGGCATTCTGGGCTGGCTGGATACTCTGTTTCCGGCGCGTTTTTATTTTACGGAGAGCCTGCTTCTGCTGGCCACAGCGCTGTTTGCCATATCCTGGAAAAACCGGCGTGAGACCTGGCAAATATCAGGCATTCTGGCTGGCATGGGGCTTACCTCCTTCCTGCTGATCTTTACCGCTTTATATCTCGCCTGGACCCCAATAAATGCCTCAGAAATTGACGGCATTCAGGGACGATATTTTCTCATTCCGGCTCTGTTTTTAGCTTATGCTTTAGGGGAAATGAAAATAACGCCCCGGTCCCTCTGCGCATTTTCCCTGTTTCTTGTCGTCTTTCTTTTCTCTGCTCACGCCATGATCCCCGTTCTTTTGACGCGCTATTATATCGGGTTCTAAAGTCTAAAATGCTTAGGTAATTTTATACTTTCCCAGACAAACAGAGAGACTGAGGCCCATTCCTGCGTCCGACGCAGATCGGGAGCAGGCCCCGTCAGGAAGACCTGACGGGCTTAAAACAGCCTTTAAAAATTTCTCAGGACCCAGAGGAGTCCGGAGAAACCAGCACACATCCGCTCAGACGGCGGCAGGCAGCTACTGCGTCTGTGTGGGATAGATTCGTCAGGCGGGCGCGGTAGAGGCGGCCTTTTTTGACCTGCACGGCAGCAACCTGTGCCTTCGCACCAGACAGCGTGGCCTGATTACGGGCCTGCCCTGTAGCCTGCTGCGCCATGGAGGCCGTGTTGAACGCTCCCACCTGAATGGCCCAGTTCCGTGGCTCCTGCGCGCGGGCTTTCTTGCTCAGCAGCGGAGCGGGCTCTGCCATGGCCGGAGAGACCAGATGGAAAGAGCGACTACGGCTCGGTGTAGCGGCAGGTGTGACAGCGGCAATACGCAGCACGTGGGGCTGAGCCGGAGCAACCGTTGCCGGGGTTGCCGCAGCCTGCGCCTCGTCCCCGGCATCCTCCACCGGTTCAGACGCATCAACCGCCTGCGCCACCTGCACCGGCGCTTCAGACGCGCCGCTATTTGCAGAACCAGAACTTGCAAGGCGCTGCGCCCAGACGGAGCTGACATCATTGCGCGTAGAAGACGGTGTCGTGGCGCGAGAGACCGGATGCCAGTCCGCGCCGTAGGACGGGGCATCGGTCGTGCTGCTGTCTGTTGCGGCTTCCGCCACCTGCACAGGCTGGCTATCCGTCGGCAGGCCAGACTGCCTGCGCTGCCACGCCGTGCGGACGGAGCTTGTTGCCGTATTGGACTGCACCGGCTGATACGCCAGAGCCATGCTATCATGACTGGCCACCAGCATATCCGCCTGAGAGCGGTTCACCGGCCAGATACCCACAATCCGGCGACCAATGGAGGCCACATAGTTCCGGGTTTCACGCGGCAGAGTGCGGTTACGCGTCAGGAAATCCTCAAGCCGTCCGGGGCCTGCGTTATACGCCGCCAGAAAGCCGGGGGAGCCATATACGTCGTACATCTGCCGGATGTAGGCCGTGCCCGCCATGATGTTGTCATGTGGGTCAAACGCATCATCACCCAGATTATAAGCGTAGCGCAGAGCATCATATGTCGGCGGCATCAACTGCATCAGGCCCATCGCACCGGGCGCTGAGGTGACAAACTGGCCATTGTGATACAGGCGACCACCGGATTCCTGCTGCATGACGGCACGAACCCATTCTTCCGGCACGTCAAACTTTTTGGAAGCTTCCTGAATATACGGTCCCCACGGATCTTCCGGCGGGCCGGGCGGGGCGTAGTAAGACCGGGCGTGGGCGCGATACTGCTCAGCTTCTTCCGCTACCGGAATGGACGGAGACCCCGTACCGGGCTGCCCGGCACAGGCAGCCAGCAGCGCCAGCAGACCAAGAAGAGGGGACGTCCGCACAGCACGACGCAGCACCTTGCGCCGCTGCGGGGCAAGGGTCTGATAAAAACGGAAGGGGGGTCGTCTGGATGTCATGGATTATATCCGCCCTGCCCACGCGAGGAGACACCACCGGCCAGCCGGGGATTCTCCTGAGAGTATATGGAAAGAATCTTCTCTAAGTCTCTATAACGCCAGCCTGTCTCATGCAACAGATCATCCCGGCTTCCGCCGCACTTCCGCCCGACTTTTCCGCCAGAATATGCGTCTTGCAGGATAGCCCGGGAGTTGCGGGCCGCTGCGTGATCGGATAGGCGAGAGGGCATGATGGTCAGTTCCGGTTCCACCGAACATACAGGCTTTACAGCCCCTGCCCCGCCCGTTGCGGCTGGCCCGAACGGGTCCGGCCCGCTGGAGTCCGCACCGCGCGCACGCTCACGCGTGGTGATGGCCTGCAAGGATATTGCGGATGGCTTCCGGCTGTGGCGTCTGGCGGCGACGCTGGGCTGGCTGGATATCCGGCTGCAATTCAGCGGGTCCACACTGGGGCCGTTCTGGCTGACGCTGACAACGGCAATCATGATCGGCTCCATGGGGTTGATCTATTCCCAGCTGTTTCATCTTGTTCTGAAAGATTACCTGCCTTACCTCTCAATTTCGATAATTCTATGGCAGACGGGCCTGTCCGCCCTGATTCTTGAGAGCTGTTCGACCTTTACCCGCGCCACGGAAACCCTGCGCTCGGTCAACATGCCCTACACGGTGCAGGCCCTGCGAACCATGATGCGCTGCGGCATTGTCTTCAGTTACAATCTGGTTGTGCCGGTCGTTGTCTTCCTGATTTTTGGCATCTCCCCCGGAGCCGATGTCGTGCTGGCCCTGCCCGCCCTGCTGCTGTGGCTGGTGGATAGTGTGGCGCTGTGCCTGCTGCTGGGCTGTGCGTGTGCGCGCTTCCGCGATATTCCGCCCATTGTGGGCAGTATCATGCAGATCATCTTCTACATCACGCCCATTATCTGGGAGCCCAAGCAGGTCGCCGGGCACGCGTGGCTGCTCTATTTCAACCCCTTCTATTCCCTGCTGGAAATTGTGCGCCGGCCGTTCCTCGGGCAGATTCCCTCCGCGATGTCCTGGCTGATTTCCGGCGGCATTAGCGTGGTGTTCTGCCTGCTCGCGCTGTTTGTGTTCTCCCGCTCCCGCAGCAAACTGGCGTTCTGGGTATGAGTGGCTCCGTTTTTGACGCCGGGCGGGTTGCCCCCGGCACCTCCTCCATCAGCATCCGGGATCTGTCGCTCGACTTCCCGATTTTTCATGGGGGCGCGCGCTCCCTCAAGAAGCTATTGTTCAAGCGCGGCAAGGCGGCTCTCACCAATTCCCGCAGCCTGCGCACGGGTGGCGAAGTGCGGATGGACCGGCCTGATGGCGGCCCGGTTTATGTGCAGGCGCTGGATGATGTCTCTGTAGAGATCCGGGCCGGGGAACGGGTTGGGCTGATTGGCCATAATGGTGCCGGCAAATCCACCCTGCTGCGGGTGATGGCGGGCATCTACATGCCGGATGCTCCCAACGTGCACATTCGCGGGCAGGTTGCGGCCCTGCTGGATGTGAATTCCGGCATGAACCCGGAACTGACAGGGCGTGAAAACATCACTCTGATGGGCCGCCACAAAGGGCTAAGCACGGCGCAAATCCGCCAGCTTGAGCAGGATGTAGAAGAATTTGCCCAGCTTGATACCTTCCTTGACCTGCCTGTACGGCTCTATTCCTCCGGCATGATCGTGCGTCTGGGCTTTGGGCTGGCCACCGCCATTACCCCGCAGATTTTGCTGATGGATGAATGGTTCATGGCCGGGGATTTCCACTTCCGGGAACGCGCGGAAAAGCGCCTGTCTTCCGTGGTGAACAATACGGATATTCTGGTCATTACCTCCCACGCGCTGGATGTGCTGGAAGAATGGTGCACCCGGCTGATCTGGATGGAAGGTGGGCAGATCCGCCTGGATGGCCCGACCGCCGAGGTGATGGCCGCCTACCGTGTGGACATGCAGGTGCCGGACGACAAAGCCTGAACAAACAGGAACATGCCGTGCTTTTACTCAAGCCTTTTCTGATTTATCTGGCCGCAGGCTTTGCGGAAATTGCCGGATGCTTTGCCGTCTGGCTGTGGCTGAAGGAAGGCCGCTCGGCATGGCTGCTGGTGCCCGGCCTTGTCAGCCTGATTGTCTTCGCCCTTCTGCTCACCCGTATTGAGTCGGACTCTGCGGGGCGAGCCTATGCGGCTTATGGCGGGATTTACATCACCGCATCGCTCATCTGGATGCGCGTGGTGGAAGGGCGCACCCCGGATAAATGGGAGTTACTGGGTGCGCTGATCTGTCTGGGCGGGGCATCCATGATCCTGCTGGCACCCCGAGGCACCTGAGCCGTTAGTCCCCTACCCGCCCTCGTGAGCGCAGGCAGGGGAAACCGGCTTTACATGCTGATGACGTAAAACAGCGTCGCGGCAATCGCGATGGTGATGGGCAGGGTGAAGATCCATGCCAGTGCGATTTTGGTCAGCATCTTCGGGTTAATGCCGCTGCCAGAGCCAAGCATGGTCCCGGCAATACCCGCCGTGATGATGTGCGTGGTTGAGACTGGCAGGCCGGTATAGCCCGCAGTGGCAATCAGGCCCGCGCCGACCAGTTCGGCGGACGCTCCCTGTGCGGGGGTGAGGTGTGTGTTGCCAATCTTCTCACCCAGCGTGTGCACAATCCGCTTATAGCCAATCATGGTGCCAAGGCCGAGGCACAGAGCGCTCAGCAGACGCACCCACCAGGGGGCGTATTCCACGGTCGGGCGTAGAATGCCGCTGATGTCTTTGGCACTTTTCTTGTCCGCGTCAGATGCCTGCGTGCTGGAAGATACAGACTTCAGGCCAGCCAGAACCTCATAAATATCTGCGCGCAGTTGAGAGGCGACAACGTTGCTCGGATCGGTTGCCTGAAGGCGCGCGACGGACGCCAGCGCTTCTTCCCGCAGGCCGTCATGGTCATACTGTTGCAGCAGCGGAGCAGCGATAACCGCCTGCGGGGCAATCTGCGGGATGTGGGAACCAGCGTTCGGGCTGAGTGCGAACGTGGCGGGCAGGATGCCGATAATGGTCAGCATGATCAGGCCAATGCTCTTCTGACCATCATTGCTACCGTGGGAGAAGCTGACACCCGTGCAGGTGAGGATCAGCAGGCCACGCACCCAGCCATGCGGGGGCTTTTCACCCTGCGGCGGCTGATAGAGTTCCGGGTCCTTCACCACATGCTTCAGGATGAAATACAGGCCGCCCGCGCCGACCAGACCGAGGATGGGGGAAACGGCCAGTGCACGCAGCACTTTCCAGATCTGGGACCAGTCCACACTGTTGCCCAGCCCGCGTGTGTGCAGGAACGCATCCCCAATGGCCACGCCAATCAGCGCGCCAATTACGCAGTGGGAACTGGAGTTTGGGATCCCGAACCACCAGGTCACCAGGTTCCAGGCCAGCGCCGTGCCGAACAGGGAGATCAGCATCGGGATGGCCGGGTCTCCATTCGGAGGAGACAGCACGTCTGCCGGCAGCAGCTCGACCAGCCCGTAGGCCACGCTGATGCCGCCCGCCAGCACGCCGACGAAGTTCATCAGGCCGGACCAGATGACGGCTACGCGCGGCTTGAGGGAATGGGTGTAGATGACCGTGGCCACGGCGTTGGCCGTGTCATGAAAACCGTTAACAAATTCAAAAACGCAGACCAGCAGAAAGCAGGTGGTCAGCGCCAGGATGGAAAGCACCGAATACGGAGCAAAATGAAGCATGGGAACCAGTACCTGTGTTGCACTGCCTCGCATTAAGACCAGTTTTATAGTTTTTTCATCGCCTCAACAGCGAAATTCATAAAACCTTAACTGACCCTGTCTTGTGTTTTTCTTACTGACAACTGGAACTGATCTGACTTGCTGATGGACCTAAGGCAATGCCAATCCGAAACTTTCCAAGCGTTTTTCGGGAGTTAGGAAAACCGGAAAGGCCCAAAGCCTCCACCTTAGCTTAGAGCAGGCGGGTGAACTTCAGCAGAAGCCAGGTGCCAAACATGATGGCAAAGCACAGGCCACCGGCTTCCACCGTGCCCCATGAGCCATCCGTGAGGAACATGCCACCGGTATTCATGCCGAAAAAGCCGGTAACGAACGTGGCAGGCAGCATCAACGTCGTGCCGACGGAGACGATATACAGGCGGTGGTTGGTTTCTTCCGCCTGATTGGACGTCAGCTCGTCCTGCAAAGAGCGCGCGCGGTCCTGCAAGGCCAGAAGGTCATCCAGTGCGGCATGAACCTGACGGTGGGAGCGGTCGCGCAGGTCATCCTCTGCCCATTCCGGCAGTTCCATCTCTTCATCTTTGAAAATACGGTCCACCGGGGCCAGCACGCGGCGCAGTTCTGTAGACCGACGGCGCACAAGGCCGAGCAGACCGCTCATGCGGCCCAGATCGGTATCCCGGTCCAGCATCAGCAGAACATCTTCCGCACGGTCCAGCTGGTCATCCAGCCGGGCAAAGTCACGCCGCAGGGTATCGGCAAATTCCAGCAGCGCACGGTCCACCAGATTAGCGGGAGAACGCGGCACAAGCCCGCGCCGCAATTCATGGAACACCACGCCAAGAGCGGGAATCGGGTGGCGGCGGGTGGTAATCAGCAAATCCGGCTGAAGGGCAAACCGCCATGTGCTGACATTGCGGTCATCATCCGTCGTCGTGTCATCAAAGGCGGGTAGCGCGCCAAACACCGTTTCGTCTTCACTATCCAGACGGATACTGCGTTCAAGATTGGTAAGGACCTGCCGCACTTCTTCCGGCAGGGAGGGAATCTGCTCAATCTGGGAGCGAGAGAGCGTGTGGACAATATCAAAGTGGAACCACGCCCACCCGTCCGTATTGGCCAGTTCCGGCGGGAAAGCCCCGGTGAGCAGGCGCTGGGTTACAACGTCCCGCTCAAGCTCAACCGGCTCATGCCCCGGGCGACAGAAGATGGCCCAGATCAGACCATCACGCAGCAGTGTGCCGCCTTCCGAGATTGACTCAGGTAAAGTGGAGGAGGCTTTTCCGGCCATCGCTGAACTCCCTGTTTCCCGAAAGGGCGATCGTTGCCTGTCCCGTAAGGAAGCGCACTGTCCACGACCGGTCGCCGCAAACTGGTCCGGTTCATATCACAGCAGGCTTACGGGACCAAGGCTCCCTTGGTTTTGCAGGTTTTAACCTCAGCGCGGGCGCACGGGGCGGGCCGGACGACGGGCATCCCCGCCTGCACGGGCACCGGCTGCGGCAGGCTTACGGGCCGGTTTAAGCGCCGGGGCGGCCTTAATTTCCGCTTCCAGCTGGGCAATGCGCTTGCGCACGCTTTCCTTGAGAGCCGGAGAGGTGTGGGACTTCATGGTGGCCAGCGTTTCCTTCAGGTCCCGCAGCTGTTTCTGCTTTTCCGGCAGGCTGCGGCGGATGGGCTGGTTGTCTGACATTTGACCATGAAAGGCACGCATGGGTTCACTCCCTTGATTATTGTAACCGCCCTTCAGCAGCCACAGGCTGCCAGAGCACACAGACACACGCCCGCCTCCGGACAAAGCCGGACGGGCGGGGGAAACACCGTTTTTTTATGTAGAGTACGCACAAATACTGGTCTGGCAGGCTCAAGACCTGCCCGAACGCCGTATTCAGCGGTTGCGGAGGAGAATCTCCCGCAGGGCAGAAAGCAGCATCTCGCACTGCTGGTCTGTTCCAACCGTGATCCGCAGCCACGAGGATGTGCGCACACCGCGCAGATGCCGGACGATAATGGCGCGCTCCCGCAGGTCCGCCGCCAGTTCCGCGGCATCGCGGTCAGCATGGTGAACATAGACAAAATTAGCCTGTGAAGGCAAGACCTTGAAGCCCAGTTCAGCCAGCTTTGCGGACAGCATTTTGCGGGTAGTGATCACCTTTTCCACGCTGTTCAGAAACCAGCCTTCATCTTCCACCGCAGCGGTGGCCCCGGCCTGCGCAATGCGGTCCAGCGGGTAGGAATTGAAGCTGTCCTTCACGCGGGTCAGGCCTTCAATCAGCTCGGGCTGGGCAAAGGCAAAGCCTACCCGCGCCCCGGCCAGCGCGCGGGATTTGGAGAAGGTCTGCACCACCAGCAGGTTCGGATAATCCTTCACGAGTGCCACGGCACTTTCCGCGCCAAAATCGACATAGGCTTCATCCACCAGCACCACGCGGTCCGGGTGCATTTCCAGCAGGCGACGGACCGCGTTCAGATCCAGCGCGATGCCGGTTGGCGCATTGGGGTTAGCCAGCACAACGCCGCTGCACGGGCCGGCATAATCGGCCACATCAACGCCCATCTCCGCATTCAGCGGCACAAGGCGATAGGGCAGATCATACAGGCCGCAATAGACCTTGTAGAAACTGTAGGTGACATCCGCGAACAGGATCGGCTCGCCATGCGCGAAGAAGGCCTGAAAGGCGTGGGCCAGCACTTCATCCGAGCCATTGCCGACAAACACGTTCTCCGCCTTCAGCCCGACGCGCTCAGCGAGAACGGTGCGCAGGCGGGTGGCTTCCGGGTCCGGATACAGACGCATGCTGTCATCTGCGGCGGCCTTCATGGCGTCCAGCGCGCGGGGAGACGGCCCGTAGGGGGATTCGTTGGTGTTCAGCTTGATCAGATCGGCCATTTTGGGCTGCTCGCCCGGCACGTACGGCGTCAGGCGGTGAACAAGAGGACTCCAGAAACGGCTCATAGCTGAAAACATCCGCAAAAAGAAAAGGCAGCCCCCTAATGGACTGCCTTCACCCCTAAACGATGCGTTTCCGCCTGAAAAGCCTGAGAAACGTTAGGCCTGCCCGGCGTTCTGCTCTTTGATCAGCGCTGCGAGGGCGGCATTGCCCTGCCGCTGGGCCAGATCCAGCGCGTTCAGGCCCTCACCATCACGGTGGGTCGGGCTGGCTCCGGCTTTCAGCAGCAGCTTCGCCATCTCATCGCGCCCGAACATGACGGCAAACATCAACGGGGTGCGGCCAACAGCGTTGGGCACATCGACCTTTGCCCCCGCCTCCAGCAGCAGGCGGGCGATGGGCAGAAAGCCCTTGAACGCCACCCCGGCCAGCGCCGTAGCCCCTTTTTCATCCTGCAGATCAGGCTTGGCCCCACGTGCCAGCAGCGTGCTGACGGCGTCCACATGCCCGTTATAGGAAGCCAGAATCAGCGGTGTGTAGCCTTTTTCCGCCCGCAGGTTGGGGTCCATCCCGGCGTCCAGAAAGCTGGAAAGCAGATCTGCTTCCCCTTCCCGCGCAGCGTTGATGAACAGGGCTTCCACCTGCTCCTGCGTAAAGTCACCAAAGAGCCCAGGTCCGGCGCCCGGGGTCTGCGTGCCCTGAGAACGCGGGTCCTGAGAAGAAACCTGTGTCATGCTCGACCTCCGGAAAAATTCTTATCGACTCAAATACAGCGTCAGCCACCGGCCCGACGGACCGGGTGACGCTATGGACTGCTGCCCTCTATACTGCAAACGCCCCGGCCTGTGCAGCGTTTCCTGCCCATGGCGGGGCTGACCTGCCGGACGTAGAGGGCACGCCATCCCGGCACCCGAAGCCCGCACATGGGGAAAACTGCCTCTTTCCGTTGCCTCACGCGCAAGTGATAGCGGCTGTAAAGCAACGCCTTGTGATCATCCTCCTGCAAAAAACGGGAGGAAAACCCGGTCTGCTGCCTGTTCTTCTGAACGGAGAAAAGCCTGTTTTGCGCTGCGCGGCAATCTCAAAAATGAGATTCACCCCTGCCTCCACGCAGCCTCCACCCACCATGCTGCGTTGCCTGTTCAGTCAGCTACCATCCGGCCTGCAGAGAAGAGGCAGAGTCTCGCACCTGCTCTCTTGCCCAATAACGCCGGACCGTGTGATTGTGCACAACCCTGATCTCCTGCCGGGCTGCTCCGGTGCGTGGTCTCACCGGGCCAAAACAAAAAACGTCCACTCTGAAGGATAGGTTAGCATGCGTGCCTCTTTTCCCACCCCTCTTCGCGCACCGAACGGTTTGGAAGCCGGGGGGACGGCCAACCTCGATAACCTGTGCATTAACACCATCCGCACGCTCTCCATGGATGGGGTTCAGAAAGCCAATTCAGGCCACCCCGGCACAGCCATGGCGCTGGCGCCTGTTGCCTATACCCTGTGGCAGGACGTTCTGAACTACGACCCGGCAGACCCGCTCTGGCCCAACCGGGACCGCTTTGTGCTGTCCATCGGCCATGCCTCCATGCTGCTTTACTCGCTGATCTACCTTGCCGGGGTCCGGCAGGTGAAGAACGGTAAGGTGACCAATGAGCCGTCCCTGACCATTGCCGACCTTGAGCAGTTCCGTCAGCTCGATTCCAAAACCCCCGGCCACCCGGAATACGGCCACACCACCGGCGTTGAGACGACCACCGGCCCGCTCGGGCAGGGCTGTGGCAACTCCGTCGGTATGGCAATGGCGGAAAAATGGCTGGCCGCGCGCTTCAACAAGCCGGGCTTTGAGTTGTTCAACCACCATGTCTACACGCTGTGTGGCGATGGCGACATGATGGAAGGCATCTCCAGCGAGGCCGCCTCCACCGCAGGCCACCTCAAGCTGGGCAATCTGGTGTGGATGTATGATGCCAACCGCATCTCCATTGAAGGCTCCACCGACCTTGCGCTGACAGAAGACGTCGCCGCCCGCTTTGCCGCCTATGGCTGGCAGGTGCTGGTGCTGAAGGACGCGAACGATACCGCCGCCCTGAAGGACCTTCTGGCGCAGGCCAAAGCCGAGACCGAACGCCCCACCTTTATTCTGGTCCATTCCGTGATTGCATGGGGTGCGCCGCATAAAGCCGGCACCGCCGCAGCCCACGGTGAACCGCTGGGTGTGGAAGAAATCCGCGAGACCAAGAAAGCCTATGGCTGGCCGGAAGACCAGAGCTTCTATGTGCCGGACGGCGTGCAGGCCCACATGCAGGATGGCATGGGCACACGGGGCGCCAAAGCCCGCGCCGCGTGGGAAAAGCTGTTTGCTGAGTATCACACGGCTCACCCGGAACTGGCGGCTGAACTGGACGCCATTCTGGGCGGCAAACTGCCGGAAGGCTGGGATGCGCAGATCCCGGTTTATGACGCCAGTGAAAAAGGCATTGCCTCCCGCGCCAGCTCTGGTGAAGTGCTGAATGCCGTTGCTGGCCGCCTGCCCTGGCTGCTGGGTGGCTCGGCTGACCTCGCACCCTCCACCAAAACCAATCTGAAAGGTGAGCAGAGCTTCCAGCCTGCCGCATGGAATGGCTCCTACGGTGGTCGCAACATCCATTTTGGTGTGCGTGAGCATGCCATGGGCGCGATTGTGAACGGCATGGCGCTGTATGGCCTGCGCCCCTTCTGCGCCGGGTTCCTGATCTTCTCCGATTACATGAAGGCCCCGATCCGGCTTTCTGCCCTGATGCATCAGCCGGTGACCTACATCTTCACGCATGATTCCATCGGCGTGGGGGAAGATGGGCCGACGCATCAGCCTATCGAACAGCTGGTGCAGCTGCGCGCCACGCCGGGCATGACCATTTTCCGCCCCGGTGATGCGAACGAAGTGGCCGAAGTCTGGCGCTACCTGATTGCCAAGCAGGATGGCCCGGTGGCACTGGCCCTCAGCCGCCAGAACCTGCCCACGCTGGACCGCACCCGCTTTGCCCCGGCCTCTGGCGTGGCGAAGGGTGGCTACATTCTGGCCGACAGCAAGGAAACGCCGAAGGTCATTCTGATCGCCTCCGGCAGTGAGCTTTCTCTGGCGGTCTCCGCGTATGAAGCGCTGACCAAAGACGGCATTCCGGCCCGCGTGGTCTCCCTGCCGAGCTGGGAAGTGTTTGAATCCCAGCCACAATCTTACCGTGATACGGTGCTACCGCCTTCCGTCATGGGCCGCGTGACGATTGAAGCCGGCTCCCCCATCGGCTGGGACCGCTATGCGGGCCCGACGGGTGAAATTATCGCCATGCGCGGCTTTGGGGCGTCTGCTCCGGCTGGTCAGCTGGCGAAGAAATTCGGCTTTACGCCGGAAGCAGTGCTGGAAGCAGCCCGCCGCCAGGTGGGCTGAGGCCGCAGCTTCATACGATAGTAGATGCTTCTATGCCGCCCGGTTCAGTCTGAAAGGCCGGGCGGTGTGCAGAAAGGATGCCAAGCATGACTGCCTCTTCTTCTAAAGGTGCCAACCCGCTGCGGGGCCTTGCCTCGGTCCAGCAGTCTCCGTGGCTTGACTTCATCCGCCGCTCCTTTGTTGAAGACGGCTCTCTGGCACGCCTTGTGCAGGACGACGATATTCGTGGTGTGACCTCCAACCCGGCCATTTTCCAGAAGGCGATGGGAGAAGGCACGGAATATGACGCGCAGATCCGCGACGTTCTGGCGCATGACAATGTCTCCCCCGGCACGCTGTATGAAAAGCTGGCTGTGCGGGACATCAAGACCGCAGCCCATGTTCTGGCTCCGGTTTATGAGGCCACCCACAAGAAAGACGGCTTTGTCAGCCTTGAAGTCTCCCCCTATCTGGCGCGGGACGAAAAAGGCACGGCGCATGAAGCCCAGCGCCTGTGGGCTGATGTGGCTGAACCCAACCTGATGATCAAAATTCCGGCCACACCGGAAAGCATTCCGGCCATCCGGGAAACCATTGCTGCGGGCATCAACGTCAACGTCACGCTGATTTTCGCGCTCTCTGCTTACAAGGCCGTGGTGGATGCGTGGCTGCTGGGGCTTGAAGACCTGCAGAAAAAGGGCGGGGACCTGTCCAAAGTCGCGTCCGTCGCCTCCTTCTTCGTCAGCCGCATTGACGGCAAGATTGACGCGGAAATTGATCGCCGCGTGAAAGCCGGTGACAAGGACGCAGACGCCCTGAAAGCCCTGCGCGGCAAGGTCGCCATTGCCAATGCCAAGGTGGCCTATGGCTACTGGCAGGAAATCATGCAGACGCCGCGCTGGAAGGCGCTGGAAGCCGCCGGTGCCCAGCCGCAGCGCCTGCTGTGGGCCTCCACCGGCACCAAGGACAAAGCCTATAGCGACGTGCTGTATGTGGACAGCCTGATTGGCCCGCATACCGTCAACACCGTGCCGCCCGCCACCATGGATGCCTTCCGTGACCACGGCACCGTGTCCGAAACGCTGATGGCTGGCCTTGATGACGCCCGCCACGTGATGAGTGAAGCCGAACGGCTGAAGCTGGATCTGGATGGCGTAACCGCCACGCTGGTGGATGAAGGCGTGACCTCCTTTGAGGAAGCGTTTGACAGCCTGCTCGGCTCCGTTGCCGCCAAACAGCAGGCCATGCTGGGCGACAAGCTGACCGACATGAAAACCAGCTTCCCCGCCCCGCTGGAAGAGGCGGTGCAGAAAGGGCTGACGGCATGGCGCAAAGACGGCACCATCCGCAAACTGTGGAACAAGGACGCCTCTGTCTGGACCAATGGTCCGGAAAGCAAATGGCTGAACTGGCTCAACATCGTTGAAGACCGTCTGGCCCACCTGTCCGAGCTGGAAAGCTTTCAGGCAGAAGTGAAAGCCCGCAATTTCCAGCAGGTTCTGCTGATGGGCATGGGCGGCTCCAGCCTTGGGCCGGAAGTGCTGGCCATGACCTTTGGCAAGCATGAAGGCTTTGGCCACCTGTATGTGCTGGACAGCACGGACCCGCAGCAGGTTGCCACGTTTGAAAAGAAGATCGACCCGGCGAACACGCTGTTCATCGTCGCCTCCAAATCCGGTGGCACGCTTGAGCCGAACATCATGCTCGCCTACTTCCATGACCTTGCCAAACGCGCACTGGGTGAGAAGGCTGGCTCCCACTTTGTGGCCATTACCGACCCCGGCTCCAGGCTGGAAGCCCTGGCCAAAAAAGACGGCTTCTGGAAGATTTTTGCAGGCGATCCGCAGATTGGTGGCCGCTATTCCGTGCTGTCCAATTTCGGCATGGTGCCCGCCGCTGCTGCCGGCCTGCCGCTGAAGCTGTTTCTGGAAGACGCCCTGCGCGGCGTGCGCATGAGCGATGCCAGCGTGCCGCCGGCCCAGAACCCCGGCGTACTGCTGGGTACCATCATGGGTGTGGCCGCAACGCAGTTCGGGCGGGACAAACTGAGCATTATCGCCACCCCGCAGATTGCCGATTTTGGCGCATGGATGGAGCAGCTGATTGCGGAATCCACCGGCAAGCACGGCAAGGGCATCATCCCCATTGATGATGAAACACTGGGCGGACCAAAACGCTACGGCGCAGACCGCCTGTTTGTTTACCTGCGTCTGGTGCCTGAACACCGGCATGAGCAGGATGAAGCCATTGCCACGCTGATTGACGCGGGGCAGCCGGTTATCACCATCAATCTGCACAGCAAGCGCCAGATTGCGCAGGAATTCTTCCGCTGGGAGATTGCAACGGCTGTGGCCGGGGCATTCCTGGGGATTGATCCGTTTGATCAGCCGGATGTGGAAGCCAGCAAGGTGGAAACCCGCAAGCTGACTGACGCCTATAACGAAACCGGAAAACTCCCCGCCGAGCAGCCGTTTGCGCAGCACGGGTCATTTTCCTTCTTTGCGGACCCGGCCAATGCCAAAGCCCTGAAAGGGGACAGCGCGGAAGCTATTCTGAAAGCCCATTTCGACCGCGTAAAAGCGGGCGATTATGTCGGTCTGCTGGCCTATATCGAGCGTGACCGGGCGACGATGGAATGGATCCAGCACACCCGGCTGAAAATCCGTGATGCCAAGACCATTGCCACGGCGGCAGAGTTTGGCCCGCGCTTCCTGCACTCCACGGGGCAGGCCTACAAAGGCGGACCCAACACAGGCGTGTTCCTGCAGATTACGGCGGATGACGCGAAGGACCTGCCGGTGCCGGGTGCCAACTACAGCTTTGGCGTGGTGAAAGCCGCTCAGGCCCGTGGCGACTTTGATGTTCTGGCCGAACGGGGCCGCCGTGCGCTGCGTGTGCACATCCACGGCTCCCTGAAAGACGGTCTGGCTGCTCTGGCCACTGCGCTGCACGGCGCCCTCTAAGATACGATTAAGACACGATAAGGAAAAACTGAGTATGCAGATCGGCATCGTCGGGCTTGGCAGAATGGGCGGCAATATTGCCGTCCGCCTCACACGGCATGGACATGACGTGGTGGTCTATGACCGTGACCCCGCAGCTGTTGAAAAAGTGGTCGCCCGTGCGGAAGCCGGTCGTGCCGTTGGTGCCAGCAGCCTGACGGACGTGGTGGAAAAACTGGCAGGCCCGAAGCGCATTGTCTGGTCCATGCTCCCGGCTGGTGAGATTACGGAAGAAACCGTGCTCTCACTGGGCGGCCTGATGCAGCGCGGCGATATTGTGATTGATGGTGGCAACACCTACTACAAGGACGATATCCGCCGCGCCAAAACGCTGGCTGAAAAAGGCATTGATTACATCGATGTCGGCACCTCCGGCGGCGTGTGGGGCCTGGAGCGCGGCTACTGCATGATGTACGGCGGCGCGAAGGAAGCCGCTGAGCATATCGACCCCATTCTGTCTGCCCTTGCCCCCGGCATTGGCGATATTCCGCGCACCCCCGGCCGTGACCGTGAGGGCGTGGACCCGCGAGCCGAGCAGGGCTACCTGTATTGCGGCCCGGCTGGCTCCGGCCATTTTGTCAAAATGGTCCATAACGGCATTGAATACGGCATGATGCAGGCCTTTGCCGAAGGCTTTGACGTGATGTACCGCAAGGACTCCCCGCTCCTGCAGGAAGATGAACGCTTCTCGCTCAACATGGCGGATATTGCGGAAGTCTGGCGGCGTGGCAGCGTGGTCTCTTCCTGGCTGCTGGATCTGACAGCGCAGGCGCTGACCAAGAATGAAACGCTCTCCGAATTCTCCGGTGAAGTGAATGATTCCGGGGAAGGCCGCTGGACGATTGAAGCCGCGATTGAAGAAGCTGTGCCCGTGCCGGTGATGACGGCAGCGCTCTTCACCCGCTTCCGCTCCCGCTCTGGCAACACGTTCTCGGAAAAAGTGCTGTCTGCCATGCGGTATGGCTTTGGTGGACACGTTGAAACAAAAGACTAAACTGCTCTTTTAGTCCGCGTTACAGCACAGGGAGCGCAAACGCAGCATGACGGTTACCGATAACGCCCTTCACGCCGCTCTTGCGCCCCCGGCGTCTCGCATCAAGCTGGTCGTGTCCGATATGGACGGCACCTTGCTCACCCCGGAAAAGCAGGTCACGCATCATACGCTGGCCGCCGTGCAGGCGCTAAAAGAGGCAGGTATTCCGCTCTGCCTCGTCAGCAGCCGTCCGCCGGGCGGGATTGAGATGTATTTTGATGTGCTCGGCCTGCACACGCCTTATGGCGCGTTGAATGGCGGTACGATCTTCAATGCAGATCGCACTGTGCGCTCCCAGCTGGCACTGGACCCGGTGGCCGTTCAGGATACGCTGGATATGCTGAAAGTGCATAATCTGGATGCCTGGCTGTTCCGTGGGCATGAATGGCTGGTGGATAACCCCACCGGCGCGTACGTAGAGCCGGAACGCAAGGCGGTGCGCATGGAGCCACAAATTGTCTCCAGCTTTGCCGGTTCTACCACCGGGATTGGCAAAATTACCGGCTCCTCTGCCGATTATGATGCCGTCGCCCGGCAGGAAGCCGAAATCGGCATGCTGCTGGAAGGCCGCGCCAGCGTCGCCCGCTCCAGCCAGTGGTTCCTTGATATTACTCCGCAGGATGCCAACAAGGGCAACGCCCTCCGCCATCTGGCAGAGTTCTACGGGATTGACCCCTCCGAAGTGGCCTGCATTGGCGATATGGACAACGATGTGCCGATGTTCAAAGTCGCAGGCCTTGCCATCGCCATGGGGCAGGCCTCCGATGGCGTCGCGGCGCAGGCGCATTTTGTGACAGCCGCCAACACGGATGAGGGCTGGTCCAAAGCCATTGAGTCCATTGTACTGCCCCGTGCAGTCTCTCTGAACGATCACCCCGCCAGCGCGCCTGCCGCATCCCCCGGCACGCCTGCCGGAGCCTGACCCATGCCCCGCCCGCCGCATGACATCCGGCTGGTGCTGGCTGATGTGGATGGCACACTGGTCACGCGGGAGAAAATTCTCACCCCGCGAGCCATCCGGGCCGTGCAGGCCTTGCAGGAGCGGGATATTCTGTTTGCCATTACGTCCGGCAGGCCACCCCGTGGCATGGCCATGCTTATTGAGCCGCTGGGGCTGACAACGCCGCTGGCCGGATTTAACGGCGGCATGATGGTGCAGCCGGATATGCAGCTTATCAGCGCCCTGCGGCTGCCCCGTGCGGTGGCGGAAAAAACCCTCGCCCTGTTGAAAGAGCATGGTGTGCCCGCATGGGTTTACACCTCGCAGGACTGGTTGGTGCCGGATGCCTCCGCGCCGCATGTTGCGCGAGAGCAGTGGACGGTCAAATTCCCGCCGCGTGTCACCCGCTCTTATGACGACGTACTGGATGACATCATCAAGATTACCGGCGTGAGTGATGATGCTGAGCTGATGCGCCGCGTAGCCGACACACTGGCGCAGGAGCTGGGGGCTTCGGCCTCCGCCGCCCTGTCTCAACCCTATTATGTTGACATCACCCACCCGGATGCCAACAAAGGCGGCGTTGTCCACACGCTGGAACGCCTGCTGAACATACCCGCCACCGCCATGCTCACCGTTGGGGATCAGCCAAATGATGTGCTGATGTTCCGCGCCAGTGGCACCTCCATTGCCATGGGGCAGGCGACAGAAAGCGTGCAAACCAGCGCCACATGGACAACTGCGTCTTCTGAAGAGGACGGGTTTGCCAAAGGCATTGAACGGTTTGTGCTCGGAGAGGACTGATATCATGACCGGACAGAACACCCGCACTGGCAAGGTTGCCGTTTTTGCAGACAGAGAAGCCGCCACACGCCATCTGGCAGACTGGCTGTTGCAGGAGGCGCTGGCCAAAAAGGACGGGCCGTTCAGCATTGCCCTTTCCGGCGGCAGCACGCCGCAACTGCTGTACAGCATGATGGCGTCCGAGCCGTATGCCAGCCGCTTCCCCTGGGCGCGCATGGAATTCTTTCTGGGTGATGACCGCTTTCTGGCGCATGACCATGAAGACAGCAATTCCGGCATGCTCCAGCGCCTGTTGTTCTCCCATGTGCCGGTGCCAGCAGAAAATGTGCATCTCATCCCCACGGCTGGCACCGCGGAAGAGGCCGCCAAAGAATATGATGCCGAACTGAAAAAGTTTTACGGGGCCGACACGCTCCAGCCCGGCAAACCGCTGTTTGATGTCAATCTGCTCGGGCTGGGCAGCGATGGCCATACGGCCTCCCTGTTCCCCGGCCAGCCGGTGCTGAAGGAACGCACGGCATGGGTTTCCACCTGCGTGCCGCCCGTCGCTCCCTACACCCGCCTGACCATGACCTACCCGGCCATTGATGCCAGCCGCCATGTTGTCTTTCTGGTGGAAGGTGCGTCCAAGCGGGAGACCGTGGCCAAAGTCCGCGCGCAGGACCCCGCCTGCCCGGCCAGCGCCATTACCGCCATGGGGGATCTGACCTGGGTGCTGGACCGTGACGCCGCCCCCGCAGACGTATAAAACACGCACGGCCTGACCAGATCTGACCGATAAAAAACAAGAACAAGGAACAGCTCCATGACCGACAAAACACCAGACCCCGCCGCCAACCTGAAACAGCAAGCCGCCATCAAGGCCGCAGCACTGGTGCAGGACGGGATGGCTGTCGGTCTTGGAACAGGCTCCACAGCGTTTTTTGTCGTGGCGGAACTGGGCCGCCGCGTGCGGGAGGAAGGGCTGAAAATCTGCGCCATTCCCACCTCCGACGCCACGGAAGCACAGGCGCGGGAAGAAGGCATTCCGCTCACCACCTTTGGCGCACATCCGGAGCTGGACATCACCATTGATGGCGCGGATGAGATCGAGCCGCGCACGCTCAACCTCGTCAAAGGTCGCGGCGGCGCGCTGCTGCGGGAAAAAATTGTGGCCTCCGCCGCAAAGCAGTTTGTGATTGTGGCCGACAGCAGCAAGTATGTTGACCATCTGGGCATGCTCTGCCCGGTGCCGGTGGAAGTCATTCCCTTCGGCTGGGAGAACGTTGCCGTCCAGTTGGGCCGCATGGGCGCGCACGTCACCCCGCGTAAACACCGGGATGGGTCTTTTTATCTGACGGATGAAAAGAACCTGATCATGGATTGCGTGTTCGGCCCGATTGAAGACCCGCACAAGCTGGGCACGGACATCCACAGCCTTGTGGGTGTAGTGGAACACGGGCTGTTTATTGGCATGGCCACGCAGGCCATTACCGCAGGCCCTGAGGGCATTCGCGTCATTACCCCCACCGTGTCTGACGGGCTGATTGCCACCCCCGCGCTGGACCCGGCAGAGCCTGCCACCCGCGTGCCGCCCGTGCCGAACGAGAACGGCAGCAGCAAGACCGTCCTGCCGACGCAGCCTGTGGCGGAAGGCATTAAAAAGCGCCTACTGGTGATTATGGGCGTTTCAGGCTCCGGCAAAACCACCATAGCGGAAGGTCTGCGCAATGAGCTGGGCTGGCCTTTTCAGGAAGGGGATGACCTGCACCCCGCCGCCAATGTTGCCAAAATGGCCGCCAGCATCCCGCTGAATGATGAAGACCGCTGGCCCTGGCTGGCGCGTTGCCAGGAATGGCTGGCCGAGTGTGAACGGGCTGGCACAGGCGGGATTCTCACCTGCTCCGCACTCAAACATTCCTACCGGGATGTGCTGCGCAAAGGCGGGCTGGACCCCATCTTTATCTATCTGCACACAACGGAATCCGTTCTGCTGGAACGGCTGAAGCGCCGGCGGGGTCATTACATGCCCCCCACCCTGCTGCCCAGCCAGTTGCAGACACTGGAAGCACCCGGGACAGATGAGCATGCCCTCAGCATCTCCGCAGAGGCCAATCCGACTGAAACCATTGCGGAAATTCTGTCCTATCTGAAAACCGCCTGATTGAAGACAAAGGGGAACGCGCCGTGGGCCATAATTACGCAAAACCGCTGACATCTGGCCAGAAGATGGAACGGTTGCTCACGCGCATTCCCCCCTCATGGGCCATAAAGATGGAGCGCGTGACAGGCTCCGCCACATGGCGCGCCACAGTTCACGCACCGGAAGCCACCGAGGGCACGTGGAGTGACGCGCATCAGGACCCCGCGGATGCGCTGGAAGACGCATGGCGGCGCAACCGGACGGTGCTGGCTTAACGCACCCGCCCGCGTTTGCGGGGCTGGCCGGTGAGCGGGTTGATCTGCTCCCGGCGCGGCGGTTTGGGCGTGGCGTCCGGCACCACATGGCAGGGCACACCCTCCGCCCGGCGCGCTGCGGCAAAGCGTTCCGCGTGCGTTAATTGCGCGGCCTGATACAGCACTTTACCCCCCAGCATTACCTTGTGTTGTCGCACCGGTTCTTCCCTTTTCGTGTTCGGAGAGCCGCCATATTGCACCCGTGCCTTCTGTATTCTAACGTATATAATACGATCAGGTCCGGGATACTCATGCGCTCTCTCATGCTCCGTTGCAGACTGCTCTGCTCCTCATCCCTCATGCTCAGCCTGCTGGGCGTGGGGCTGGCTGTCCCTCTGGCTGTGTCCGGTCAGGCTGCCGCACAAGCAGCGCATCCGGCGGAAGGCCCCGGTGCGCACGTTGTCGCGCAGGCCGTAGCCACCATGCCGGCGGTGAATAATATCCCGGTCTACCCCCGCACGGTTACGGATATGAGTGGCACCAGCGTTGCGCTGGACAAAAGTGCCCTCAACATTGCGGACCTCTGGTTTGCCCATAACGAGATTACCGTCATGCTGGGCGGGGCGGAGCGCATCAAGGTCTCGGCAGACAAACCGGCGGACCTGCCCTGGCTGTTCAAGGTCGCCCCGATGCTGCGCTCGGCGGAAACCGGCATCCACCCGGACAGTGTGAACCCGGAAGACCTGCTGAACCGCCATATCGGGCTGGTGTTTGTGCCTACCCACGCCAAGGCGGAAGAGCTGCGCAAAACCGGCCTGCCCACGCTGGATGCGCATTACACCACGCTGCCGCAGATGCTCACCTCCGTGGACATGACCGCCGACGCCCTGGCCACGCCTTATGCGCATGAGATCGCCAGCGAATATCGCCAGAAGCTGGAGGCGTTACAGCAGATTCTGCATGCCCGCACCGCCTCTCTGCCCGCGTCTGCCCGCCCGCGTGTGCTGCATATTGCCCGCCTTAACCCCCTGCAGATTGACGGCACGGATACGCTGATTGATGCGTGGATTCAGGCGGCTGGCGGTCGGAATGCGGCGGCAGAAGTTTCCGGCAACCATCGCCCCGTCACGTTTGAGCAGATTGCGGCCTGGAACCCGGATATGATTGTCATCGGGGCCAATGCCGGAACGCTGGCGGCAGACGCACCGCTGCGCACCCTCTCAGCCTTCCAGAACGGCAAGGCCTGGACCAACCCACAAGGCGTGTTCCCGTGGGATCGCTACGGCTGTGAAGTCCTGCTTCAGCTGGAATGGGCTGCACAGCACTTCCAGCCAGAGATTTTCAAGGACATCGACCTGCGCCGGGACCTGAAAGCGTTCTACAAGCAGTTCTTCCGCTACACTCTGACGGATGACGACGTAACGCGGATTCTGGCAGGCCAGCCTCCCGCCACGCCCTGAGCATAGCCCCCGCGCCTGAGTGCGGATGGGGAACGCTGCGGGACTGACGCCGTTCTCTTACTGTTGGAATGAAATTAGCCCTTCCCTCCCGCAGGAGAAAACAGGCATTAGGGACAGCGTGAGACACCAGACAGACGCCCCTCTGCCTGTTTCAGCGCCGCCATGACCGGCTTGCTGGACCATATGCGCACCCACAACACGCCGCCCCGGCTTCTGGCGGCGCTCAGGGCGCTTGTCCGTAAAGATACTCTGTGGCTTATCGCACTGGCCGCCCTTGTTGGCGTGCTGGCGGGTGGTGTTGTCAGCCTGATGACCACCGCAACCTTCCTCGCACATCATCTGCTGGCCCCCGGGTCTGGCCGCCTGTCCGGGCTGACCACCGTCAACCCGGTGCGCGCCCTGCTGGTGCCCATGTGTGGCGGGCTGCTGCTGGGGCTGACCAGCCTGTATCTGGCCCGCAAAACCCGCTTCCGCCCGGCAGACCCGATTGAGGCCAACGCCCTGCACGGGGGCCGCATGTCCTTTCGGGACAGTCTGATTCTGGCCGGACAGACCATTCTCTCCAATGGCTGCGGGGCGTCACTGGGGCTGGAGGCCGGGTTCAGTCAGTTGGGTGCGGCCTTTGGCTCCCGCATCGGGCGGCAGTTGCGCATGCACCGGGCGGATGTGCGCCTGCTGGTCGGCTGCGGGGCCGCCGGGGCCATCGGGGCCGCGTTTGATGCGCCTCTGGCCGGGGCGTTCTATGCGTTTGAACTGATTATTGGCTCCTACACCTTTACCGCGCTGGCTCCGGTGGCGCTGGCTGCCATCTGCGGCATTGGCGTGGTGCATCTGACCGGCACCGTGCTGCCGCCCGTCTGGGTGGCCACACCGCAGGGCATCCCGCTTCTGGCGTATTTCCCCATTATCCTGCTGGGCATTTTTGCCGGACTGGTGGGGGTGATGCTGATGCGCGGCGTCACGCTGACGGAATACACCTTCCAGCGCCTGCCGATGCCGGTCTGGATGCGCCCCGCGCTGGGTGGCCTGCTGGTGGGTGGGCTGGCGCTGATTTCCCCCTCCGTGCTCTCCTCCGGCCACATGGCCATGCGGGCCGGACTGATCAGCTCGCCGCCCTTCATGCTCGCCCTCGGCCTGCTGGGACTTAAGGCGCTGGCCTCCGCCATTTCCATTGGCTCGGGCTTTCGCGGCGGGCTGTTTTTTGCCTCGCTGTATCTGGGAGTGCTGACGGGCGCGGTCTTTGCCGGAGCGCTCGCTCCGCTGGCCGTGCTGCCGGTTTCCGTCTGCACCATTGTAGGCATGTGCGCGCTGGCCGTGGCCGTTATTGGCGGCCCCATGACCATGATCTTTCTGGCGCTGGAGACGACCGGCAGCCTGCCGCTGACGGGCGCTGTGGTGGTCTCGGCCATTGTGTCCTCCATGACGGTGCGGCGGACCTTTGGCTACTCCTTCGCCACATGGCGCTTCCATTTGCGCGGGGAAAATATCCGCTCCGGCGTGGATGTGGGCTGGATGCGCACGCTGACGGTGGAGCGGATGATGCGCACGGAAGTCGCCACCTYCCCCGCCACGGAAACCGTGCAGGCTGCCCGCCTCGCCTTCCCCAACCAGACGCCGCGCTACATCATCCTGTGTGATGAACAGAACCATTATAAAGGACTGGTGGAAAACGTTCTGTTTCACGCCAGTCGCGTGCCGGAAACCACGCCACTGGCTGAGCTTGTGGCCCCCGATGATCTGGCGCTGACCCCGACCCTCTCACTCTCCACCGCCATTGATACGTTCGAGCGGCTGGCCCGCCCGGCACTGGCTGTGGTGGATGACGACAACCACATTCTCGGCCTGCTGAGCGAACGCTACGTGCTGCGCCGCTATGCGGAAGAACTGGAACGCACCCGGCGGGAACTGGCGGGGGAAAAATACCGGGTTTAACCGGGTGTGCACTTTGCACCATTTGACGCGTTGATGATTTCAGTCAGGAGAACCCTCTATGCCTCGCCCCGCTTCTCTGAAGACCCTGCTGCTGGCCTGCGCCCCGGCTGCTCTGGCCCTCGGGCTGGCTGGCCCCGCCCTGAGCGCCCCGACCGCTAAAACCGCACCTGCCACCACGCCCGCTTTAGATGCTGCCGCTCTGGCTGTGCGGGCTGAGCTGAAATCCGTCGGGGCTGCGCGCTTTACCGCCCCGGATTACAAGTCCGGTGTGGTGCGCCATATGGTGATGTTCACCTTCCGCCCCGGCACCACAGCGGCACAGCGCGCGGAGGTCACCCGGCGCTTTATAGCCCTCACCACCCTCTCCCGCAGGCCGGACGGCAAGACAGTCGTGACGTCCATTGAGACCGGGGCGCAGAACAGCGGGGAAAATGCAGACCTCGGTCTGGAGCAGGGCTATCTGGTCACCTTCCAGTCTGAAGGGGACAGGAACTTTTACGTCGGCCGCCCGATTGTCACCGAGGCAGGGCACTTTGACCCGGCGCATGATACCTTCAAAACCTTTGCCGGACCGTATCTGGCCAAGGTCGTGGTGTTTGACTTTACGCCCACCGCCCCGGCGGCCCCTTAAGCCGGCGGTCTTTCCCGCACGGAACGGGAGGCCGCACCAACGCAAACGCATATCTGTGATCTGGTATGGATACAGAACAGTGTTATAACACATCATCCTTTTTAAGCCTGATCCAGACGGAGCCTTTTCTTTATGACCGCCCCAGCCCAGACCCCGGCGAACCAGTCTCTTCTGGGCCGCCTGAAGGACATTGCCGGACACAGCCACGTGCTGACCAGCGAGGCCGAAACCTACCGCTTCCGCCATGGCTTCCGCTTTGGCGCGGGCAAGGTGCTGGCCGTGGTGCAGCCCGGCACGCTGGTGGAACTCTGGCGGGTGGCGCAGGCCTGTGTGGATGCGGGCAAGATTATCATCATGCAGGCCGCCAATACCGGCCTGACGGGTGGCTCCACGCCGGATGGGAATGATTATGACCGTGAGATCGTGCTCATCAGCACCCTCCGGCTGACCGGCGCGCATATGATTGGCGGCGGCAAGCAGGTTGTCTGCCTGCCCGGCGCCACGCTGTATGAACTGGAAAACATGCTGGGCGCCATTGGGCGGGAACCGCATTCCGTTATCGGTTCATCCTGCATTGGCGCGTCCGTTCTGGGCGGCATCAGCAACAACTCGGGCGGGGCGCTGGTGCAGCGTGGGCCGGCCTATACGGAAATGGCCGTGTTTGGTCAGGTGGGGGAAGACGGTAAGCTCCAGCTCGTCAACCATCTGGGCATCCAGCTTGGGAATGACCCGGAAGCCATTCTGAACAAGCTGCAGGCTGGCACGTTCTCCGATGCCGACATCGACTGGGATGCCGGCCGCGGGCATGACAACAACTACATCACTCACGTGCGCGATATTGATGCGGACACCCCCGCCCGCTTTAACGCGGACCCGGCCCGCTGGCATGAAGCCGCAGGCTGCGCGGGCAAGCTGGTGGTGTTTGCCGTGCGTCTGGACACCTTCCCCGCAGCAAAAGACCCGGCAGTGTTCTACATCGGTTCCAACAGCACGGACGAGCTGGAAGACCTCCGCCGCCATATGCTGACAGGGTTTGAAGAACTGCCAATTTCAGGCGAATACATCCACCGCGATGCGTTCAACATTGCCGAGAAATACGGCAAGGACACGTTTGCAGTCATCCGCAAATTCGGCACGAAATTCCTGCCGAAAATGTTCGCCATGAAGTCCCGCTTTGACATTTTTGCCAAACAGTTCGGCTTCCTGCCTGAAAACCTGAGTGACCGCATCATGCAGGCGCTCAGCGTGTTCATCCCCAACCAGCTGCCCAGCCGGATGCTGGAATATCGGGACAAGTTTGAACACCACCTGATGCTGAAAACCTCCGCCACGCTGGCAGGCCCGATGAAGGCCTATCTGGAGCAGTTCTTCAGCAAGGCGACCGGTGAATTCTTTGAATGCACGCCCGATGAAGGCTCCCGCGCCTTCCTGCACCGCTTTGCTGCTGCCGGTGCCGCTGTGCGCTACCGCGCCGTGCATCACCGTGAGGCGGAAGACATTGTGGCGCTGGACGTTGCCCTGCGCCGCAACGACCGCAACTGGTTTGAAAGACTGCCGAAAGAGATTGAAGACAAGATTATCGTCAAACTCTATTACGGCCACTTCCTGTGCCATGTGATGCATCAGGATTACGTCATCAAAAAAGGCTACAACGCCATGGCTGTGGAGCACAGCATGCTCCCCGGCCTGGACCAGCGCGGCGCGCGCTACCCGGCGGAACATAATGTGGGCCATCTCTATCAGGCCCCCGATGTCATGCTGGCGCATTACCGGGAGCTGGACCCCTGCAACTGCATGAACCCCGGCATTGGTCTGGCCACTAAAAAGAAGAACTGGGTGGCGGAGAGCGTCTAAAACGCGATAGAGAGGTCCGGCCCTTCCCTGTTACCGGACCTCTCGCTTTATGCTCCAGATCGACAGCCTCGTGTTCAACGCATGGGGACGCCAGTTTTTTAATCGTGCCAGCGTCAGCCTGCCCAACCCCTCCAAGGTCTCTCTTGTGGGGCGGAACGGGGTTGGGAAATCGACGCTGTTCAAGCTGATTAAAGGCGAGTTGCAGCCGGACTCCGGTGAAATTTCCATCCCCAAGGCTGCCCGCATTGCGGCGGTGGATCAGGAACATCCGGCCACGGATGTCACCTTGCTGGAAACCATTCTGGCAGCAGATCTGGAACGCGCCACGCTGATGGCCGAGCTGGAAACCGCCGAACCGGAGCGCATGGGCGATATCTGGATGCGGCTGATTGAAATTGATGCCGACAGCGCCCCCTCCCGCGCGGCGGAAATTCTGAACGGCCTTGGCTTCTCCACCGAAGATCTGGACCGCCCGATGGCGGAATTCTCCGGTGGCTGGCGGATGCGTGTGGCACTGGCCGCCGCCCTGTTCTCCGAGCCTGACCTGCTGCTGCTGGATGAACCGACCAACTATCTGGACCTTGAAGGCGCGCTCTGGCTGGAAGCCCGGCTGGAACGCTATCCGCATTGCGCGCTGATTATCAGCCATGACCGTGAACTGCTGAACAACTCAGTGGATTTCACGCTGCATGTCACGGAAGGCAAGCTGGAACTCTATACCGGCGGCTATGATTCCTTTGAGCATCAGCGGGCAGAAAAAATTCGCCTGCAAAGTGCCACGCGCGCCAAGCAGGAAGCCGAGCGGGCACATCTGCAATCCTTCGTGGATCGCTTTAAAGCCTCCGCCGCCAAGGCCGCGCAGGCCCAGAGCCGCGTGAAACGTCTGGCCAAGCTGACGCCGATTGAAACCACCATCGAGGCACAGGTTTCCCCCTTCATCCTGCCCTCTCCGCCCCGCCCGCTGGCCCCGCCGCTGCTGCGGCTGGAAAATGTGGAAGTGGGGTACGGGGATGACCCTGCCATTCTGAAAGACCTTGATCTGCGGCTGGACGTGGATGACCGCATCGGCCTGCTGGGCGTGAACGGGGCGGGTAAATCCACCTTTGCCAAGCTGGTGGCGGGTGCGCTGGAAGCACGCTCCGGCCGCGTGTCCCGCTCCGCGCGGCTGGAAGTAGGCTGGTTCCATCAGCATCAGATTGAAGCGCTGGACCCGCAGCAGACCCCGCTGGATATTATGCGGGAAGCACGGCCAACGGACAGTGACCAGTCTCACCGCTCCCGGCTGGCACAGTTTGGTATCCATTTTGAAAAGCAGGGCACTAAAGTGGAGGCGCTGTCCGGTGGGGAGCGCGCCCGCCTGCTGCTGAACATGGTCGCCATGGCCGCCCCGCATCTGCTGATTCTGGATGAACCGACCAACCATCTGGATATCGACAGCCGCCGCGCCCTGCTGGACGCGCTGAATGCGTATGAAGGCGCTGTGCTGCTGATTACCCATGATCGCTCACTGATGGAGCTGGTCGCGGACCGCCTGTGGCTGGCGGCAGACAACACCATTGTGCCGTTTGATGGCGATATGGACGACTACGCCCGCTTTGTGATTGAACGCGCCCGTGGCGGGACAGCTGCCCCCTCGCAGCGTGCTGCGAAGGACAAGCGAAACAAAAAAGAGAAAAAAGAGAAGAAGAAAAAGTCCTGAACAGGGCGTAGGACGGACCCTTGGCGCAGATTGCCATCTCCCCCAGCCTTGCGCTGGATGACGCGGAACTCTCCTTTACTTACATTCTGGCGTCCGGCCCCGGCGGCCAGAATGTGAACAAGGTCGCCACCGCAGCGCAGTTGCGGTTTGATGCTGCCAATTCGCCCTCCCTGCCCGAGCGGGTGCGCACCCGCCTGCTCACACTGGCAGGCAGCCGGGCCACGCGGGACGGGGTGATTGTCATCACTGCTCGCAATTACCGCACCCAGCAGCAGAACCGGGAAGACGCCACCCAGCGTCTGGCCGAACTGATCCGGCAGGCCGCGCATAAGCAGGCCTACCGGGTGCCTACCCGCCCCAGCAAAGGCGCACGCCAGCGGCGGCTGGACGGCAAATCCCGCCGCTCCAGCATCAAGCAGGGGCGCAGTAAGAAATTTGACGATTAGACATAGAACTTCTTTATTAGTCACATAATAAAAGTTTCTAGGGCTATAGTTCATATTGAAAATACGTTTGTTTATTTTGACATCCATCAAATAAAAAACACGATACGCACGCTATACCTTCTTTCAGCAAGACGATCTGTGATGTCGCTTGTCAAAAGGAGATGACGCACCATGCCGAAATCTGTCGTAAATCCCGAATTCCTTCCTGTGCTTGAAAAAATGCCGTCTTTTGATGGCCTTTCGGGCATGTCCCTGCCGGAAGTGCGGGAAACATTCCTGACCTCCGTGCGCCTTATAGAAGGCAAACCTCTGCCGGATGTGGAAGCACAGGAAGAGTATGTGCCCGGCCTGAATAACGCGCCGGATGTGCGTATTCTGACCTACAGCCCCCGCAAACCCGCACCCAGAGCGCCAGCCATGGTCTATATCCACGGCGGCGGCCTTGTGTCCGGCCACCCGGAAGTGGATGACCCAAAATGCCAGCAGCTGGCCAGCAAGATGGGCTTCAAGGTTTTTTCCGTCGATTACCGTCTGGCCCCGGAAGTGAAATATCCCGGCGCTATTGAAGATTGCTATGCTGTGCTGAAATGGGTGCACGAAAACGCCGACAAACTGGGCATTGACCGTGAAAAGGTTGTTGTGGCCGGGGAAAGCGCTGGTGGTGGGCTGAGCGCTGCCCTCTCTCTGATGGCGCGGGACAAGAAAGAGTACAAGCTGGCGTATCAGCTGCTCATCTACCCCATGCTGGATGACCGCACGGCCACGACGTCTGACCCCGCAGCAGACTTTGGCGAGTTTGTCTGGACCCGCTCCGCCAATAAATTTGCATGGCAGGCTTATCTGGGGAACGACGCCGGGGGCGCCAATACGCCCGCTTATGCCTCCGCCGTCCGTGCGAAGGATCTGACAGGGCTGCCCCCCACCTTTATTGGTGTCGGCTCCATGGACCTCTTCCTGTGTGAAGATCTGGATTACGCCAAACGGCTGATGGCCGCAGGTGTGCCAACAGAAGTCATGGTCGTGCCCGGGGCCTATCATGTGTTCGACATGTATGTGCCGGACGCCGAACTCTCCCGCCGCTTTGCTGATGCATACTGCGCGGGCCTGAAGCGGGTTCTGGGTCTGTAATCCCGCTGGCCAGGCGCTGGCGGAAAACCGGTGCCCGGCCTTCGCCTATCCCAGACGTGAAGTGCCCCCCTCTTTTGCCGGATTGAGAAATCGGGCTTCATGCTGCCTCATGGCTTTTCCTCCGCGAGGCGCATTGATGACAGCTTCCCACCGCCCCACTCAGTCCAGCACCATGACGGCCATTTGCTTTGCAGAGCCGGGCGGGCCGGACGTGCTGCATTGTGAAACACTCCCCATCCCACAGCCGGGGCGGGGCGAGGTGCTGGTACGCGTGCAGGCCGCAGGCGTAAACCGGCCAGACCTGATGCAGCGTGCCGGACTTTACCCCCCGCCGCCCGGAGCCAATCCGCGCCTTGGTCTGGAAATTGCCGGGGAGATTGTGGGCTGTGGTGCGCCGCTGGAAGGCACCCCCATGCCGGAAATTGGCAGCACCGTCTGCGCGCTGGCCAATGGTGGCGGCTATGCGGAATATTGTCTGGTGCCTGCCGGGCAATGTCTGCCCTGGCCCAAAGGGTATGATGCCGTGCAGGCCGCCTCCCTGCCGGAAACCTTTTTTACAGTGTGGTCCAACCTGTTCATGCCCGCCCCTCCGGCTGTGGGCCAGCGCGTGCTGATCCACGGCGGGAGCAGCGGCATTGGTGTGACGGCCATCCAGCTGGTACGGGCCTTTGGGGCCATTCCCTACGTTACGGCGGGCAGTGCTGAAAAATGCGCCCTGTGTGAAAAGCTCGGGGCCATTGCCATCAACTACCATGAGGAAGATTTTGCCGCCCGCCTGCGCGAGCTGACGGATGGCAACGGCGTCAACCTCATTCTGGATATGATCGGCGGCGCGTATTTTGACCGCAATATCAAAAGTCTGGCCATGGACGGGCGGCTGGTGATTATCGCCCTGCAAGGCGGAGCCAAGGCGGAACAGGCTGATCTGGCCCGCATCATGACCCGGCGGCTTATCGTCACCGGTAGCACCCTCCGCGGGCGGGATACCGCAACCAAAGCGCGCATTGCGCGGGAATTGCACGCGCAGGTTTGGCCCCTACTGGCCAGCGGCACCATCCGCCCGCGGATTGATACCGTGCTGCCCTTCTCCAAAGCCGCAGAAGCCCACCAGATGATGGAAGACAACAAACATCTGGGCCGCATTATTCTGGTGCCCGACCCAAAAGCCTGATGCGCGGCGGATGCGGGTCTGCTCATGGGGCCATGCCCGCACGGCCATTCCCCTCATGGGGCTTTTTTCGCTACAAGAAGAGATCTGATCCCTCTCTTTGAGAAGCTTCTCTTTTTATGGCCCCATCTTCCTCTCTTGCGGACAGGCTTGCTGATGTCCGCGCCCGCATCACCGCAGCAGCGCACGATGCCGGGCGAGACCCTGCCTCTGTCACTCTGGTGGCGGTCTCCAAATTCCACCCTGCCAGCAGCGTGCAGGAGGCCATTGCCGCAGGCCAGACGGTGTTTGGTGAAAACCGCGTGCAGGAAGCCGCCGCCAAATTCCCGCCCCTGCGGGAGCACAACCCGGCACTGCGCCTGCATCTGATCGGCGGCCTGCAAACCAACAAGGCCAAAGACGCCGTACGCATTGCAGATATGATTGAAAGCCTCGATCGCCCTGCGCTGGCCGATGCCCTCGCCCGCGCAGCGGACAGTGTGGGCCAGATGCCCGAACTGCTGATTGAAGTAAACACGGGCGACGAACCCCAGAAATTCGGCGTCCCGAAAGAAGAAGCCGACAGCTTTATCCGCACCTGCCGTCAGCGTTTTGGCACCAGTTTGCGGGGGCTGATGTGCATCCCGCCAGCGGAAGAAGATCCCGCCCCGCATTTCCGCCTGCTGCGCAGCATGGCGCATACGCACGGCCTGCCGGTGCTCTCCATGGGCATGTCCGCCGATTACCCGATTGCCATTGCCGAGGGCGCGACACTGGTGCGCGTGGGCACAGCCATTTTTGGCCCGCGCCCACCCACCACCTGACGGGCGGAGACCAGATAACTTGCAATTCCCCGGCTACACCCCCTATGCAAACGCCGGGACACATTTTCCCACGAGCGACGTGGAGCCAGAACTGACATGACAGACCCTGCTAAAACCCCCGGAACAGACCCGCAGTCTGGCACCCCACCCCACGCCGCGGCACAACCCGCTCCGGCTCAGGCTGAAAAGCCACAGATTACGGAGTTTGACGCCGACCACCCGCAACATGCTGCCGCCCCTGTGGGCTTTGCCGCTCTGCTGGGTGTGCTGGGCGTTGTGTATGGGGATATCGGGACCAGCCCGCTTTATGCCTTCCGCTCCACAGTGGAAGTGATTTCCGGGCACCATAACGTCGCCCCGTGGGAAATTATGGGGGTCGCCAGTCTTATTTTCTGGACGCTGATCCTCATCGTGACGGTCAAATACGTCATCCTGATCATGCGGGCCGACCATAATGGCGAGGGCGGCATTCTTGCCATCATGTCCCTCGCCCAGCGAATGGCGACCAACCCCAGGACCCGATGGGCACTTGGGCTGGTGGGCATTGTCGGGGCCTGTCTGTTCTTTGGGGATGGCATTATTACCCCGGCCATTTCGGTGCTTTCAGCCATTGAAGGGGTGGAAGTCAGCGTGCCTGCCGCGCATGACTTTGTGATCCCTATTGCCATTCTGGTCATTATCAGTCTGTTCAGCGTGCAGTGGATCGGCACCGGCAAGGTCGGGACCATTTTCGGGCCGGTCATGCTGCTATGGTTCGGCACGCTGGGGGCGCTGGGCGTTGTGCAGATCCTGCATCACCCCGGGGTTTTGATGGCGCTTTCCCCCACCTATGCGCTGGAATTTGTGTTCTATCACGGCCGGCTTTCGTTCCTCGCCCTTGGCTCCGTGGTGCTGTGCGTCACCGGGGCAGAGGCGCTCTATGCTGATATGGGTCATTTTGGCCGCGCGCCCATTCGCTACGCCTGGCTGTTCTTTGTGCTACCCATGCTGGTGCTGAACTATTTTGGCCAGGCCGCGCTGGTCATTGCTGACCCTAAAGCGCTGATAAACCCGTTCTTCCTGATGTGCCCGCACTGGATGCAGGGGCCGATGGTGGTGCTTTCCACCTTCGCTACCGTTATTGCCAGTCAGGCCGGGATTTCGGGCGGCTTCTCTATCTGCCGTCAGCTTATCCAGCTTGGCTACATGCCGCGCCTGCGCATTACCCACACCAATGCGGAAGAAGAAGGCCAGATCTATCTGCCGGACTTCAACCGCTTTCTGGCCGTTGGGGCCGTGCTGCTGGTTGTGGCCTTCCGCAGTTCCGACGCTCTGGCCTCGGCTTACGGCATTGCCGTGACAGGCACCTTTATCTGCACCTCCATTCTGGCCATTGTGGTATTCCGCAAACATTTCAACTGGCCTGTCTGGCAGGTGGCACTTGTGTTTGGCGGCTTCCTGACGCTGGACAGCACCTTCTTTGCCGCCAACGCGCTGAAGATCCCTGATGGCGGCTGGGTGCCGGTGCTGCTAGGCTGTGTGCTGACCCTGATGATGACCACATGGAAAAAGGGCCGTGGCCTGATTGTGGCCCGCCAGCGGCAGGACAGCCTGCCCATGGGCTCCTTCATTGCGCGTCTGCCGCAGTCCCGCATTATCCGGGTGCCGGGCATGGCCGTGTTCATGACGGGCACACCGGACTTTGTGCCGCCCTGCCTGCTGCATAACCTGCGCCACAACAAGATCCTGCATGACCACGTTCTGTTTGTAACCGTGCAGAACCTTGACCAGCCGGAAGCCGACCGTGGCCACCGCGTGGCGGTGGAAGAACTGGCCCCCAATATCTACCGCGTCATCCTGCGGTACGGCTTTATGGAAATGCCGAACATCCCGCGCGCGCTGGAAGACCTGAAGTCCAATGGGGTGGATTTTGACGCCCTGCAGGCCTCTTACTTCACATCCCGCGAACTCATTACCCGCTCCTCCGTGCCGCGTATCTCGCACTGGCGGATGTCCCTGTTCCTGTTCATGGCGCGCAACGCCACCTCCAGCATGGAATTCTTCCGTATTCCGCCGGACCGCGTGGTGCAGCTGGGCGTGAAGGTGGCCATCTGACCGCCCTCGCACCTTCAAGCGCCGAGCCTCTCGCGCTCTACATCCACTGGCCGTTCTGTCTGGCCAAATGCCCGTACTGTGACTTCAACTCACACGTGCGGGAACGGATGCCGGAGGCTCGCTTTGCCGCCGCCCTGCGCACGGAACTGGCGCATGAGGCCGCGCGGCTGGGCCGCCGCAAACTCGGCTCCATCTTCTTTGGCGGAGGCACGCCCTCCCTGATGGCTCCCGAGAGTGTGGCCGCGCTGATTGCCGATGCCACAACGCTTTTCGAGCCGCTGCCCACCCTTGAAATCACGCTGGAAGCCAACCCGACCAGCGTAGAATCTGGCCGCCTGAGCGCCTTCCGGCAGGCGGGAGTGAACCGGGTTTCGCTGGGTATTCAGGCGCTGGATGATGCCTCGCTCAAGTTTCTGGGCCGAGAACATTCAGCCAAACAGGCCCTCGCGGCGCTGGAAATTGCCCGGGGTCTGTTCCCCCGCATTACGTTTGACCTGATTTACGCCCGACCCGGCCAGACGCTGGCGGACTGGCAGGCGGAGCTGGATACCGCACTCAGTCTGGTGGCGGACCATGTCTCGCTCTATCAGCTGACCATTGAACCCGGCACCAAGTTTGAAGCCCTGTATCGCACCGGCGCGTTCACCCTGCCCGATGAAGACACCGCAGCCCGCCTGTATCAGGAAACCAGCGAGGTTACCGCCCGGCACGGTCTGGCAGGGTATGAAGTCTCTAATTACGCCCGCCCCGGCAGTGAAAGCCGCCATAACCTGACTTACTGGCGCTATGGCGATTATCTGGGCCTCGGCCCCGGCGCGCACGGGCGCGTCACGCAAGGCGACGCCCTGTTTGCCACCCGCCGCCACCGTGCGCCGGAACCGTGGGCCGATCTGGTGGAACGCACCGGCACCGGCCAGACCTCGCAGGATGCGCTGGACCCGACGGACCGTGCGCGGGAAATGCTGCTGATGGGCCTGCGCGTCACAGAAGGCATCAACGCCCACCGCTTTACCGCCCGCACCGGCCTGAGCCTGCAGGACGCGCTGGACCCGGTTATTCTGGAAGCCGCTCTTGAAGAAGGCTATCTGGAGCAAACCGCCGAAACCCTCCGCGCCACCCCGGAAGGCCGCCTGCGGCTGGAAGCCCTGCTGGGCGCGCTGGTGCTGTAAGCAGTTCTGCTATTTTTTACACAGCAACTCATGAACAGAGATGACCTGAGATAAGATGATCACCAGAATTCCCCAGAAAGAAAAATCATAAATGCATCTATAGGTTTCACAGATGATGATAAAAATCACAGAAACCAAACAAAAAATAAGAAAAGTCAAAGACCATTTATATCTGGAATTTCCCATTCTCTATAATCCTATCCAATCACTACAATGATGTAATACTTTCCCGCATTTTCAAATGCCACACGAATGCCAGCGTCTGCTATGCCATCCAGGGACTACGTGGCAATGGTTTAAAATACCCGACCTTTATCCACTGCGAATTAAATTTTTACCCAGCCATATTCCCTTCCCATTCCATTTAACGATACGCTTGCGGCATGTTACCCACCCGGGTGCCGTTCTTAACCAACCGAGGCTTTTCATGCGCCAGCGTCCCCCCACCCATCGCCCTCTTCTGCGGCTGACTTCCGCCCTTGCCGCAACGCTGGCCGTGCTGTGCGCCGCCCCCCATGCCCGTGCGGACGAGAAAACCGACGCCCCGGAACTGGTGATTGAAGATAATGACTTTCTCGGTCCGGGCGGGTCAGACATTCAGTCCACCATTCCGCTGCTGGCCAACCCGCATATCAAGGTTCTGGGCTTTACCGTTTGCGCGGGGGATGACTGGGAGAATGCGGAATCCGCCCACCTGCGCCGCTTTCTGGAAATTGCCCACCGTGAGGATATTCCGGTGGCCGATGGCGCTGTGTATCCGCTGATCAACAGCGTGGAACTCATGCGCCTGCGGGAGAAGCAATATGGTGCCATTCCGTGGAAAGGCGCATGGGGTGGCCCCGGCTCCATGGACAATGTGCCCTCCATCCAGCCGCCGCTGCCCAAATTTACAGAAGGCGCGCCCAAAACCCCCGCCATTGCAGAACCGGCGGCCATGTTCCTGATCCGCATGGTGCATGCGCACCCGCATCAGGTGACAATTTATGAAGCAGGCCCGATGACCAATCTGGCACTGGCCATCCGTCTGGACCCAACGTTTGCCGCCACGGCCAAGCAGCTGGTGTTTATGGGTGGGCTGATTGACACCAGCATGATGTCCATCACCGGCAGCGCGAACTTTGCGTCTGATTTTAACATGATTTTTGACCCGGAAGCCGCCCACATCACGCTGACCGCCGCATGGCCGTCCATCACGGTAGTGGGGAATGTTTCCAACGATATCATGATGACAAAGCCCTACATGGCCCGCATTGCCAGCAAGAACACGCCGGTGACGAGCTATATGAGCCGCAATTTCTCACCGCTACCGCTGTGGGATGAAATGGCTGCTGCCATTGCGGCTGATCCGTCACTCGTGAAACAGTCCGTCAAAGCCTATATGGATGTGGAAACCGCCAAGGGCTACAGCTACGGCCACGCGCATGTCTGGCCCAAAAATCTGGCCCCGGTCGCCATGGGCGTGCGGGAAGTAACACTGGTGCAGAAAATTGATGCTGAGAAGTTTCAGGAAAACTTCGTGAAGCAGGCGCAGGGTCTGTAAAGCCCTTCCCTTCACGCCGGCAGGGTGTGCTGGCAAGCCCCACACCCTGCCGCCTTGCCAGCCGGATTTTCAAAATCCGCTCGACTTGCTGTAGGCTGGCAGCATGCTCAACCTCATCAAGCTGGTTGTCGGTGTCAGTTCGGTTGAAGAACTGGCAGAACGGCAGAAAGACCCTCATAACACCCGGCAGCACCCGCAGCACAGCGCGCGCCTTCCGGTGGTGCATACCCGCACCTTTCCGCGCCAGATTGAGGAAATCCTGCAGGGTGGCTCTCTCTATCGGGTTATCAGCGGTTTGATTCAGTGCCGCCAGCAGGTGCTGGACCTGCAAACCGAAACGCGGGCAGATGGCACACAGGGCACACTCATCCTGCTCTCCCCAGAGATCATCCGGGTTGAGCCCCGCGCCATGCGCCCTTTTCAGGGATGGCGTTACCTGAAACCTGCCGATGCCCCACCAGATCTTTCCGGCACACAAAGCTCAAACCTGCCGCCCCATTTGCAGAAAGAGCTGACGCTGCTGGGGCTGTAAAAAGGCATAAAAAAAACCCCTTCTTGCGAAGGGGTTTTTTCAAGCACGGTAAACCGGAAAACTTAGAAGTCCATGCCTGCCTGCAGCAGGAAGGAACGACCGGCATACCAACCGCCATAGGTGGAGTCACTGCTGTTGCTGGCAGCGTTCACCAGGAACGGAGGCTGTTTGTCGGTCAGGTTCTGGATTTCAAACTGGAAATTCCAACGCTTCAGCTTGTAGTTGAACGTCAGGTCCTGCAGCACCATTGCCGGGGTCTTAACGCGGCCGTACCCATCAGACTTGTAGATGGTGTAGGTGCCATCGTTCCAGTGCATCCCACTGATGTACTGCATCATGTAGGTTACGCTGAAGTTGTTATGGTGCCAGGTGAGTGACGCATAGTCACGCACTGTCGGGTTGGACGTCCCCTGTGCCTGATAGGTGATGGACCCCAGATAGTTGTAGTGCTCACCACCCGGAACGGCCTGCTGCTTGTAGCTAACCAGACGCTGGAAGTTGTTTTCCACCATAAACCAGTCGGCTTCAGAAACACGGAAGCGATAGCTCAGATCCCAGTCCACACCACTGGTTGTCAAAGCGCCAAGGTTGGCGTTCAGAGCGGAAACCGTGTTGATCTGGCCATTGCTGAGGCGGTTAATGTTCTGGCACATCGTCGGGCTGGAACCAGTGTAGCAACCGTCAAGCACATACTGCGTGGACAGGGCGCTGATCGTGTTTGACACACGATAATGCCAGAAAGACGCACTGGTGCTCAGACCCGGAATCCAATGCGGCGTAAAGGTCGCGCCAAAGGTGTAAGTCCGCCCCACTTCAGGCTGCAACTTGGAGTTACCACCGTTGAGTGTCGCCACCTGACCGGAACCAGCCTGCTGGAAGCTTGCAGGATTGACACCTTGCTTCAGGCAGTTGGCCATAACTGCAGCCTGACGGCCACCGTAGCTAGTAATCTGCGTCATGTCGCACGGATCATTCGCGCCGTTATAGCTCATGAGCGTGCCGCCATACAGTTCGGACACGCTAGGCTGACGGAAAGAGGTCCCCAGTGTGCCACGGAAGGCCACATCCCGCGTAGGCGCCCAGTTGATACCGGCTTTCCAGTTATAGGTACTGCCAAACGTATTATAGCTGGAATAACGACCCTGCCCGTCAATAGACAGGTTTTTAGCAAATGGCACATTGTGCAGCAGGGTCAGATTACCCTCAAGATAAGCTTCTGATACATTGAAGCCACCACCAGTCGGCAGCACGGTGTTTGTCAGAGAGCCACCCTGCGCAATGAGCGGATCGGGATGATAGCTCATCTGCTCGCCACGATGTTCCATACCCAGCGCGATACCCAGATTACCACCGCCCTTGTACGGCATTTTCACAACCTTATCGTTGTGGATGCGGGCGTTGAAGTCACGCATGGTGTACTGTGAGTGATCGTGCTCGGTATAGTTGGCATACTTGGCAGCTTCAGGTGACAGAGTGCTCAGCGCGCTGGACTGCACACACCCGGCATAACCCACGCAGGAATTCGGGTTATACATCAGGTCAGAGTTGGAATCACCGGGGTTAATAGCGTCCAGTCCCCATTCCCGCAGCAGTTTGTTGTAGTCACCCACACCAGATGTCTGGAAGGTGGACATGGTGGATCCGTAAGTGAAGGATGCATCATACATCCAGCCCGCGATGATTTCGCCGCTTGCACCGACCTTAGCTGTCAGACTGTCGACTGCACTTTCGCTTTTACGATTTCCGAATTCCCCCATACGGCGGTACATCTGCAGTTCTTCACCAGATGTGTTTCCAGGATAATCAGCCGGAATCATAATCGCGCTAGGCAGACTAGACGGTGCCACACTGCCTGTTGCAGGCATGGGTGCCATCTGTGTCCAGGATGTCTTGTGGCTGTACATCACGTTGGAATACAGCGTGAAGTGCTTGTTGAAGTCATAATGGGCATCGCCCATCAGGCTCGCATTCTGCGTGTTGGTCAGCAGCGAGGTATCGTTATTGTAGTTATACCGGCTGGATTTGCTGTACGGGGACAATCCCCCCGCATTATTACTATTATAGAGCGCAGCCCCCGTATTGGGATCAAAAAATGCGCCGCTTGTAGAAATAACGGATCCAAAGGCAGGGTTGAGACTGTCTGTCGTCTGGGGGTTACGAGACCAGGCACGATCTTTCATCATCACACCGCCGACAGTGTCATACTGCCCCATAACCGTGATATTCCCGCGGTCATGGTCGAAATTAAACCCTTTATAGGCGGAAATCAGGCCAGTCTTGTTATCACCACGCTGGGTGATATCCCCACGCAGGTTAACACCCCCGGTATTGATGTTGTGACGCATCTTAATGTTGATCACACCAGACACGGCATCAGCACCGTACAGTTCCGACCCACCATCTTTCAAAATTTCGATAGACTGAATCGCCATCACGGGGATGGTGTTCATGTCCACGCAGGAGCCACCGCTCATCCCGGTCTGGGTCATGCGCTTGCCATCAACCAGCACCAGAACGCGGCTGCTGCCCAGGTTACGCAGATCCGTACAGCCGACGCCTGCGCCACCGTTGGTATCTGCGTTCCCCTGACCGCTGGAACCAATGGACGGCATACGCTGCAGGAAGTCACCCACATTGGTAACACCTGTCTGCTGGATCTCTCTGGACGTGATGATCTGCACCGGGTTCGGGCTGGTGTTACGGCCCTGCCGCAGGTAAGAACCCGTCACTTCCACAGTCTCGGTGCCGCCGGCAGATGAACCCGTGCCACGGGCCTGCTGAATGGTTTTAGCAGAAGAGGTTGTTGCCGGCTTGCCTGCAACTTTCTTCGCCGTGACCTTCTTGGCAGGGGTGCTGGTGGGTGTTGTGCTTTCTACAGCAGGAGAGGTTGCGGTCGCAGCCTGAGCAAAAACAGGTGCACCCGCAGCAAAAACCGGCAACGCATAAAGGAGGGAGAAAGAGAGCGGCAGGCGCTTCTTTCTGCGATCAGTATGGGACATAGGTGTTTCCTGCGCGATATTACATTTTGATTACGTTAGTATCTCCGAATTAAGAAACAGCTCTGCGCGTGTCACGCTTAAATTTCGATACAAAAACCTTTTCTCGAAATATGCGGCATTAAAAACACACCACTATCGTAACGATGTCACTTTGTTTCCGAAACCAGACTCAAATCGATCAAAAATATCTTTTGATTCAATGTTTTCTTTCCGAAAAGAAAAATCGTTTTGAATCCATTCTTTCTGTCACCCAGATGCCACAGAGCTTTCTTGACTCGCTCCTCCCGCGCCCCCTAACCGTGAAAGTAAGAGCCCTCTGGCACGGTGGAATTCTGGCGCGCTCCGGGGGCATTCGAGGAGAAAAAGAATGATCCGTCGCCCCTGGCTTTACGCCGCGACAGCCGCAACCTGCCTCGCGGGCTGGAGCACAGCCGCCACTGCGGCCTCCCTGCCGGCGTCCAACCCGTTTGCCGCAGAAAGCACCCTGCCCTACCACGCCCCGCGCTTTGATCTGATCAAGGACACGGACTACCAGCCCGCGCTTGAGCAGGGCATGGCCGAGCAGGCAGAAGAAATGGAGCGAATCGCCAACAGTTCCGAACCGGCGACGTTTGAAAACACCATTTCTGCCATGGAACGCTCCGGCCGCCTGCTGGACCGCACGCTGGAAACCTTCAGCGGTGTGTATTCCGCCAACACTAATCCTGTTCTTGATAAAGTGCAGGAAGTGGTCGGGCCGAAACTGTCCGCGCATGAAGACAGCATTTTCCTCAATCCCAAACTGTTTGCACGCATCCAGTATCTGCACGCCCGCAAGGACACGCTGGGGCTGAATGCAGAACAGAAGCAGGCTCTGGACGTCTATTACCAGAACTTCGTGCAGGCTGGCGCTCAGCTCTCTGATGATGACAAAGCCAAGCTGCGCGACCTGAACACCCGCCTGTCCAAGCTGGAAACCGTGTTCCAGCAGAAGCTGCTGGCAGGCACCAAAGCCTCCGCTCTGGTCGTGTCGGACAAAGCCAAACTGGCAGGTCTGGATGCCGCCGCCATTACGGCTGCGCAGACGGCTGCCACCGAGCGCAAGCTGGATGGCAAATGGCTCCTGCCGCTGCAGAACACCACGCAGCAGCCCGCCATGGAAACCCTGACGGACCGTGAAACCCGTCAGGCCCTGTTCGAGCAGTCCTGGACCCGCGTGGAAAAAGGCGGTGACGGCGATACGCGCGACACCATTGCCACCATCGCCCAGCTGCGCGCCCAGAAAGCCGCTCTGTTTGGCTACAAGAACTACGCCGCCTATGTGCTGGCAGACCAGATGGCCAAAACGCCGGAAGCCGTCCACAGCTTTATTGCGCAGATTGTCCCGGCCCTTGCTGCGGAACAGAAGCGTGAAGCCGCCGACATCCAGAAGACCATTGCCAAAAGCGGTGCGTCCTTTGAGCTCAAGCCGTGGGACTGGCCCTACTATGCCGGTCAGGTCCGCAAGGCGCGCCTCAATTTTGATGAAAATCAGGTCAAACCCTATTTCGAGCTGAACACCGTTCTGCAGGATGGCGTCTTTTTTGCCGCCAACAGCCTGTATGGCGTCACCTTCAAGCGTCGCACGGACATTCCGACCTACAACTCGGATGTCATGGTGTTTGAAGTCTTCGATAAAGACGGGTCCGAACTCGGCCTGATCTATTTCGATTACTTCCAGCGCGATAACAAGAACGGCGGCGCATGGATGTCCAACTTTGTGGCGCAGTCTGCTCTGCTGGGCACCAAGCCTGTTGTGTACAACGTGGCCAACTTCACCAAACCGGCTCCGGGCGAACCCGCGCTGATCAGCTTTGATGATGTGACCACCATGTTCCATGAATTCGGGCATGCGCTGCACGGCCTGTTTGCCAAACAGACCTACCCGATTATCTCCGGCACCTCCGTGGCGCGGGACTTTGTGGAATTCCCCTCCCAGTTCAACGAACACTGGGCGCTGAACGCCCCGGTGCTGGCCCACTATGCCCGCCATTACAAAACCGGCGCACCGATGCCGGAAAATCTGGTAGCGCTGCTGAAAAAGGCAGCCACCTTCAATCAGGGTTACCGTCTGGGTGAAGTCGTGAGTGCGGCAGAGCTGGATATGGACTGGCACAGCCTTGGTGCCGATGCGCCGAAGCAGGATGTGGATGTGTTTGAAAAATCCGCTCTGAGCAAAATGGGGCTGGAAACAGATCTGGTGCCGCCGCGCTACCGCTCCAGCTACTTCCTGCACATCTGGTCCAACGGCTATTCAGCCGGGTATTATGCTTACCTGTGGACGGAAATGCTGGATGATGACACGTTCGCATGGTTCGAGAAAAACGGTGGCCTGACCCGCAAGAATGGCGAACGCTTCCGTGACATGATCCTCTCCCGCGGCCATACGCAGGATTACGGCCCGATGTTCCGCGCCTTCTATGGCAAGGACCCGGACATTGGCCCGATGCTGACGTTCCGTGGCCTGAACGGTTCCAAAAACTAAGGCCCTGCCCTCAGGGTGTCTCCGGGCACCCGCCTGAGTATTTTTAAGCGGCGGTTATTCTGCGCTTTGCGGAATAACCGCCGTTCCTGTGTACGGACCTTCGCAGAACGTGATACGCCCCAGTGTGAGGTCACACCGCGCATAGCCTCCACGCTCCTGCCGGACCACAGCGCGCCCGGTATAAAGCCCGTAACAGAAGCGCGCTGTGCCGAGCGTGACATCACACAGATGGTAAGCGCCCTCCTGTGGCAGAATAGCCCGCCCGCTATAGGGGCCATCACAGAATGCCGGACGCCCGGTTGTCAGGTCACACCGGGCGATGCCTCCGGGGGTCTTCATGGTACCGCCCGCATCATTTCTCTCGGCCGCCAGACCGGCCTCCCCACACGCACACGCCCCACACAGCGCTATGCACACCACAAGCCGATAGAGCGGGCGTTTTCGTTCCTTTCGTGTGCGCTGCATGGCTTTCTCTCCCAACCGGTTAATGTCCCCTCCGTAGCGTAGCCTGTGCGGGCTGACCATAACGATGCGGTTCTGCCCTTATTCTCCGGCACAACGGCCCTTCCCGTGCCGACCGACCAAACACGGCACATCTTCCCCAACTGTCTGACGGATCCGGGCAAGGCCGCACCTGGGCCGGGAGAAGCCCACCGTTCCCGGCTTTTCTGCGGCCCCTTTTCGCGCTCCATAAAAAAAATCAAAAAATCTGAAAATCTTGCTTGACGGTCCCCGAAAACCCCTCTAGATCAAGGCCCAACGCAGCCTCTTGTCCCGTTCGTCTAGAGGCCTAGGACACCGCCCTTTCACGGCGGCAACACGGGTTCGAATCCCGTACGGGACGCCATATCTTCTCTGAAGATACACTGGCTAGTTTACTAAAAATTCCAGAATTAAAGCGACGATTTTAGATCCATGAAAATGGACCGAAAAGCCGCACGCTTTTTACTCAGGCCTTTCGCCTGATGTGCAAAAAGCCTGAATTTCTCTGGGTTTCTCAGCGTTTTCCACTTCGCTTTGTTCACAAAACGACGTCTGCCGCCTTACGCAAGAATAATCCCGGCAATCGCAGCGCTCATAAAATTGGAAAGCATCCCTGCCAGCACCGCACGGGCGCTGATCTGGGCCAGTTCTGCGCGGCGCTCGGGGCACTGGCTCCCAAAGGCGGCAACAAGAATGCCAATGGAACTCAAATTGGCAAAGCCGCAGAGTGCAAACGTCGCAATCGCTCCACTGCGTGCAGAAAGCGCCCCATTCTGCAGCGACGGGCCGAGATGCAGATAAGCGACAAATTCGTTAATAACGAGCTTCAGCCCCAGCACAGAGCCAACAATCGTGCATTCCCCGGCAGGCACCCCCAGCAGCCAGGCTATGGGGGAAAACAGCAGGCCAAAGAGATATTCCAGCGAGAGGAAAGGCTTGTGAATAGCCTGCCCCAACGCCTGAAACCCACTATTGATCAGAGCAATCAGCCCAATAAAGGCCACCAGTGTTGCCGCCACGGCGACGGCCGTTTTGGTGCCTTTCAAAGCGCCTTCGGTAATGGTTTCAAAAAAGGCCTGATTATAGGAGGAGCGCCCGGCGGCCAGCGTATCCACCGCACTACCGGCTGCGCGAGGAGCGAGGATCTTTGCAAACATCATCCCGCCCGGAATGGCCATGAAAGACGCCGCCACCAGATAATGCGCAGGCACCCCTAACCCGACATAGCCAACCAGCGTTGCGCCGGAAACGGAGGCCACACCGCTACACAGCACACTGAACAGTTCCGTCGGGGCCATGGTCCGCAGGTAAGGGCCTAACGCAACCGGCAGCTCACTCTGGCCGATAAAAATGGTGATGACCGCGCCAAAAGATTCAACCGGCGAGGTGCCCAGAATTTTTTGCAGGATCTTTCCTGTTGTGCGGGCAAAAATCTGCATGACGCCGACATGAAACAGGATGGCAATCAGCGCGCTGACATACACCAGCGAGGGCAGCACCCTAAAGGCAAAGACAAAGCCATCATTCGGGAAGACGGTCGCCATTTTGTCACTGGCCAGTGCGCCAAAAAGGAAACGCGCCCCCTCATCCCCGCAGGAGAGGATTTTTGTCACGCCCTCGGACAGAGACCACAAAATCTGCTGCCCCACAGGCACACGCAGGACAAGCAGACCAATCGCAATCTGCGCCAGCAGGCAGCTCAGAACCGTGCGGAGGCTGATATTTTTACGGTCTTTTGAAAACAAAACCGCAATACCCAGAAGCAGGAGAATACCGAGGCATCCACGACTATGCACTGAATGATCCTTCTCTCAAGGTCTGCATTTCCACACTTCCTGAGCCCATGATGACAAAAAACGTGCCTGCTTTGCGTGCGTGCAACAGGCTTTTACAGATGCGCACCCGCAGCAGCCCATTGGGGAACAAGGAACTGCGCAGGGCAGTTATCCTGCATCTGAGGACTACTGAGGAAAGCATCCGTTTTTGGGAATGTGTCCAGAGAAGCGGGTTTGAGGGTGAACCAGATCTGAGAGAGAACGGCCTCCCCCTGCGGCGTCTTGTTACACTGGAACTGCACACCCCGTTCCGGCAGAGGGCCGGTATCTGCTTCAATCTGGCTGGTCAGCTCGGCTTTTGTAACGCGCGTGCCAGCCTCGGCATTCAGATGCTGTGCTGAGGGAAGCTCTGCAAACCGATCCCGCAGGCGGGACGCGACGGAGAAAAACTGCTCTCCCTCCATCCCGAAACACTGCACATGCTTAGTGTATTCATGCGCCACCAGACTGGAATGCGTATGGGCCATCACCTCTGACAGACGATGCGACAAGCCCTCAGAAAGCGATGGCGATGCAGACGCCGTATCCCCATCATACAGGCTGCACCCTTTGCGCCACCATGTCGTCACGGGTACCTGCGCTCGTATCAGGTCAGACGGACGGGACGCCCAAAGCCCATGCAACCCGATAAGCGGCGTTTGAGGTTGATCGGCCTGACAGCTGTTCCCTTCCGGCCCGGTGCAGAAGCCCGGTTGCCATGTGAGGGCAAGGGTATAATGCCCAAAATCTCCATGCCGGGGCGCTGTGAGCGAGAGATCCCCTGCCCCACCCGCAGGCGGTGCGGAAGGATGCTGAGCACACCCGGACAGCAGAAAACAGGCAGCCATCATGCCGGAAAAAAGAAACTGTACTGCCCGCATAATCTGTTTGATCCTTGCGCAGAAAGGGGAAAGGAAAAAGCGCTATCCTGCTGATGTGCAAAGCTATTAGTGTTGCTTACATCGTGTGCGGTGTCTATGATTTTTATAATGGAAACGTATTGTTTCTCATAAATTGTATAACACTCTGCGCCAGCCAGAACAGCAGCACGACCATCTGAACAGGGAAGACTTTATGACGGAAACTCAGGATTACCCCAAGGTTTACCTTGGTGGAGACCTTGTCTTCAGGAAAAACGCACAACAGCTTTTCACAGCCTTTAAAGAGATCTGTCTGGCCGTCCGCCTGCACGGTGTCTCGCCTTTTGATGGTCAGGATGAGGTCGAAGCCCTGCCGCCCGGCAAAGACACCAGCCTGCTGATAGCCCGGCTGGATCGCGGCCTGATGGATGAGTGTGACGCCGCCCTTTTCTGCATCGATCCCTTTCGCCGCGCTGCGGATATGGACCCCGGCACCGCCGTGGAAATTGGCTATATGGCCGCCCAGAACAAGCCGATGGCTGGCTACACGGTGGATGGCCGCTTTTACCATGAAAAAGTGCAGACCTATTTTGAGCAGGCCTGGCACACACCGCTAACAGAAGAGCGCCCGCACAACGGGGCCAGAGTACGCTGGCTGGATGCGGACAGCATGATCGTACACTCGGAAGGCCTGTTACAAAACGCCATGGTAGAAGGATTCATCCGGCAGGCGGGCGGCGACATCGCGATTGCGGATGATATCCTGAGTGCGTTCCGTGCTGCCGCCTCCGATCTGGCCGGCCTGATTTATGGCGCTGCTGAGAAAAAGGACGCATCTCATGGATGAGAAAACCGTAGCAACCCTGACGCAGAAAGCGCTGGCGGCCCGCAGCAATGCCTACGCGCCCTATTCTCGTTTCCTCGTGGGCGCTGCCTTAATCACAGAAGACGGTCAGGTTTTTTCCGGCTGTAATGTTGAGAACGCTGCCTACCCGGAAGGCGTGTGTGCGGAAGCCGGGGCGATTTCCGCCATGGTGGCCGCAGGCGGGTCCCGCAAGATTGCGACGATTATGGTCGCCGGCAAAGGGCCTGCCCCCTGTTTGCCGTGTGGTGGGTGCCGCCAGAAAATCCGTGAATTTGCAACACAGCGAACCTGCGTTCTGGTTGTGGATGAAAACGGCACGGAGTTGTTTAAAGACGACCTTCATGCCCTCCTGCCCCACTCTTTCGGTCCTGAAAACCTTGAGACTGGCACAGACGAAAACCCGGCCTGACGCGCATTATCAGACAGACTTTTGCAGGAACTCCACATGAAGATTATTATCGATACCGACCCCGGACAGGATGATGCCCTGACCATCCTTCTGGCCCTCGCCAGCCCGGAAATAGAACTTCTGGGTGTGACGACAGTTGCCGGGAACGTGCCCGTTGCGCAAACGACTGAAAACGCCCTCAAGACTCTTGATCTTGCAGGACGCACGGATATTCCCGTGCATGCAGGTGCGGATCGCCCCCTCATTCGTCCGGGTGTGACGGCAACGCATGTGCACGGCAAAACAGGGTTTGAAGGGGTTGATCTGCCCCCGCCGAGCCGGGAAGCAACACCGGGCCATGCGGTTGATTTTATCATCCGCACGGTGATGGAAAACCCGCCGGGTGCCATTACACTTTGCACAATCGGACCTCTGACCAACATTGCCCTCGCTCTGGCCAAAGAGCCTGCATTGCGTGAACGCATTGGGCAGATTGTCATGATGAGTTGCGCATTTTCCGAAGTGGGAAATATTACCCCCACCGGGGAATTCAATATTTATGTGGACCCGCATGCTGCACGCATGGTGTTTGAATCCGGTGTGAAAATTGTGGTATTCCCGCTGGATGTCACGCATCAGCTCCATACCAGCAAGGCGCGGCTTGACCGTATTGAAGCGATCCCCAACCGGATTGGCCCGATTGTGGCCGCATGGCTGCGGTTTGAAAAACGTTTTGAAGCCACAAAATACGGTACGGACGGCGGCCCGCTGCATGACCCCAACACCGTGCTCTGGCTCCTTAAACCCGAACTCTACCGTGGCCGTCAGGTCAATGTCGAAATTGAGACCGACAGTGCGCTGACCTTAGGCATGAGCGTAGTAGACTGGTGGGGCATCACCGATAAAAAGAAAAATGCCTTGTTCATGCGCGAAGTTGACGTAGACGGCGTGTATGATCTGATTGTCGAACGTTTGTCTGCTCTGTAACAAGGCTCTGACCGGAGCATAAACCACGCTCCGGCCAGCCTTATCAAACGCCTGACACGATCACCAAAAAATGCAAAGCATGCCTCACGGCGCTGTTGTGGTAACTGAGGGAATGTGCGTGCGGTAGCGGTCCCAATGCGCGACGAGTTCAGCAATGACCGGTGCACCGGCACGTTCATTGTTATCAAAAGCGACCACCTGCCCCGGCCCTTCGTCTCCCATAGACTTCGTGATGGACATATGGGGCGGGGGCATGCTGAAATTGCTGCCTGAACGCAAAACCATGATCCTCTGAGGGTCAATCACACCAAACCGCGCAAGCAAGCGCATTTCTACCTGATTGGTCTGACTTTCCTCATTGGTCATAACAAACTGACCCTGATTTCTGGTCCACAGACGCACCCAGTCCTCCGCCCATGTATTACGCTGCGCCCCATGCCAGTAGCGGAGCGCACCTAAGGTTTCACCTTCCAGAATGGCAGGCGGCTTCTGGGCATTGGGATACCCGGCCCACTGCGCCCGGCGCTCAGCCAGAGCAGGATCATCCCGCAAAGGCGCAGTGCGGCTCATGATATAAGCCCAATGCTCCAAACCCCTGTTGAGCGGATAGGCTTTTGTGAGTTCCTCCACATCCGTCACAGACCCATAATGATTGGGGTCACTGGGGAGCGTATTGGGTTTATCGGCACCAATCGCATACAGGCCATAAGGCCAGTCTTTGGGGATTGTGCGATCATCTATTTCCCGCAGCGCATCTCCATCCACAACCCAGCGGGCCCATGCAACACTCCCTGCTGAGGCCACATTCGGATTGACCCCGGAAATCCCTGTAAAAATCCAGTATGTATGATGAAGATCAAAATGCCGATCAAGCGCCAGAGCAGCAAGATCTGTCACACCATCTTTTAAAACAAGACCATACACACCGTCTTTGTTGCTCCGCAGAATCTGTGTGGGAATCCCCGTAACGGGCACGCGTTTATCCAGATGCAAACGCTCTACCCAGAACTGATATTCACCCGGAGCATCTCCGGTGTCCGCACCATTTTCCCAGCCAGCAACCACAATCACCTTTGGTTCCAGACGTGGCGCAGCGGTTGCCGCAAAGTAAGGCACCAGAGCAGTGGCCATCACCAGACTACCGCATAAGGCAAGAGCTTTAATTTTTCGCTTCAGGACCATGACATGCCTTTTAGTAAACCTTATCATCCAAAATAGAATGGCAGCATGCCAAAGAGCCTGACATGCCGCCGCTTAACTGCATTAAAATGCGAGAGAGACCGTCCCCGTCATATTAAAGCGCGGGTACAGATAATAGGTAGGCGAACCACTTGCAGAAATTGCGCTGCCATAAACCCCTTTTGCGGCATGCGCATTGTTGGTGAGGCCATAGGCACCTGTCCGCACAAAGCTACCCGTTATATTGTTAAAGTTCAGGCGGAATTTCGGGGATTTAACAAACCCAAAGCTGGGGAAATGATAGCCAACTGTAATGGAGTCCGTGAAATATCCCGGAATTTTCTCATCATTCATGAAGGTTGTGTATTGGGATGAAGTATAATGAACCGCAAAATTACCAAAGAATTTTCCATCATCATACGTCAGACCAATATTGGCCAGAACATGCGGTGCCATAACCGCTCGCTTGCCTTTGGTAGGAAGGTTATCGGCAACGGTCACCCCGTTCAGCAGGCCTGTGGCGGGCAGATTGGAATCCATTGTCGCGTGCAGATACTCAACAGACGCATAGGGGCTGAAATGATAAATCGGATGCGCCGCAATCATTGCATCAAACCCACGCGCGGTCTGGTTCCCTGCATTGATGGTCGTGCTGATCGCCTGATTATTCACATACACGCTGGTGGCAACCAGACGATTGGTGATGGAGTAATTGAAAAAGCTCATGTCAGCCATCAGATACTTATTATCAAACCGCCAGCCTAACTCTTCCTTGATCAGATATTGCGGCTTTGCATTATAAGGATTCCCGACATAGCTCCCTGTCTGCGCATCAAAAACGGAGGACAGTGAGCCGGGGTCCGGCATGCGGTAATCGCCTTCCGCATTCACATAGATCTGGTTGTGCTGATCAATCTTGTAGCCAATCCCCAACTGAGGCAGGGGCACAACGGTGTTTTCTTCTGTGCGTGGTGCGTGGCTGGCATAATTTTTACTCCAGCGGTTGATCATGGACACTTTGAAGCCCGCATTGACTTCCAGCCTGTTGTCCAGATAACGCGCAACATCCCGCACAAAGAGAGAGTGGTTATACCACCCGGAATCACCCTGATATGGCATATACCGGGATCCGTTTTGATAAAGCCCTGTCCCGGCCGCATAAGGGAAGTTCTTGTTCCCGTCTTCTGTTGCGATGGAATACAGATTGTTGACCTGGTTATCCTGATAATCAAACCAGTAGCCCAGAGACAGCGTATTATGGCGATCAATCTTATAGCTCAGTTCTGCCACAGCCCCGGCGTGCGGGCGATACACGCTATAGGTTGAGGTTGTCGGCACGCTCCCGCTCAGCTTTTCCCCATTCGGGCCAAGTGTGACCGAATTTGCGGAGGCATTAAAAAGAGAGCCATTGTAAGAATAACCGCCGTTATAAACATAGTACGGCTTGAAATCGAACGTAAACTTCCTGGGCAGAACAACGTGGACGGGCGCAGTGATAAAGAACTGGTCCCACATATTCCCCACCAGCCCGGAATAGCGGGACGGGTTGGCTGGATTATATTCGGACGTGTAGGAAAATGAGCCACGCCCATTTTTCTTATCAAAGAATTGCTGGGATGTTGGATAAAGCGGCATTGCCGTAAACTGATGGTTCCAGCTGGCAAACAGATTTATGAAAGACCCGTTATCAAAATCCTTACGCGCTCCAAAATCCAGATGCCGCCGTTCATTCGTGCCTGGGCCAATCCAGTTACGCGCATGTTCGTGCGAGAAAGACATATAGCCCCGCACACCACTATTCCCAATATCCCCGCTGTTCACGCGCAAAAATTCGCGCGAGAGGTTATTGCTGCCGTAAGAAAAATCCATCATCCCGCCAAATTTATGATCTGGTGCGATGGTACCTGCATCCATCACACCAGCAGCGGCAGACGTAACAGGAAGATTGATTTCAGCGGACCCGGGCGTGATGCTGACATGGTCAAGGTTTTCTGAATCCACATTCTGGTTCAGATAATATGCCGTTGCCACAGGCACACCGTTGAGCAGAATGCCCATATCAGAATCTGTCAGACTGCGGATATTAATTGCCCCGCCCAGAATGCCAGAGGAGTCATTGGTTGAGACACTGACACTCGGCAGATTTTTAACCAGATCCAGCGCCGTATTTGTCGGACTCTGCATGGCAATAAAACGCTTTGTCACCGTTTGGACAGCATGAGGCGCTGTTTCACGCCGCATCATGCCGCCCCCTCCGGCACGTTTCACAGCAACGTCCACATTTTCACCCACCTGGCTTCGGACCGGTCCTGAGGCCCGGCGAGGAGGCGCATCATGGCCAGCACCCTGTTTAGACTGGACACCAGACGTACGTCCTTTGGGGGCAGAATGATGAGACGGCGCAGCATAGCTGAAATCATGGAACATAACGGTGCTGCCCAGAATAGCAGCAAGAAACCGCCCGTGATGCGTTTTGATAGAAGCCATGATACTGCCCTTGAGAAACTGACCGTGTAGAGGTTCTGGTGAGGTGAACATTAAGAAAGAGGACGCTGCGGGAAGGTCAGTCATTTTGTGCGAATAAGCCTGTTTCACCACATGCGGAAAACGCTGGCTTTTCATAAACCGACGCCATTCTTTAGTTCGTTTTCGTAATAAGTTTTATTATTCAATGTATCCTCATGGGTGGAGCAAGAACAAAAATTGCACTTCATCATCCTCAATTTGAGGGATGGAGAAGAGGGCCGAAAATACACATAACCTCTGCCAATGAAAATCTTCTTCATAGGCAGAGGGGCACGTTACAAAAACTGGTCTGTATGTAAGAGTTTAGTGCTGCGCACCCAGCCATATATGCAGCTGGGACTGAGCCGCCTGCATGGCCTCCTTACGCGCTCCGATTTCACTTAGAGCTTTTGCGGTGGCAATTTTACCACCCGTCGTTTTGCTGGAAGACGGGTCCGCTTCAAGCGCACGCGCTACGTCCGGATTATCAGAATAGGCAGCAATAGCCGCCAGAAATCCATCCTGAGACCAGGGAGCGAGATGCGTCCTGATCTCTGCCTCATGCTGTTTGACCAGCTGCCAGACCAGATCCGGGTTTTCACTCTCATCCGCCACACGGCCCAGCGCCATGGCAATCCGGCCATTGGGAATAGCACCGCTGTAAGCCAGCGTGACGTTTTTCTCAATCAGAGCCGGATTTGTCGCCGCGGCAAGCGCATTGAACAGACGCAGCTTGACCTCTGTTGCCTGCGTGGTACGGACTTTCTCTGCCATGGCAGCATAAGTTTTTTCATCCGCATGCGTCATGGCAATACGCGCCACAACACCCACCAGATCAGGCTTTAAAGAGGCCGGGTCAGCCTGCCAGCGGGCAAAGCGCTTCCCTGCTTCCGCCACGACGGCCGGATCTTCAAACCTGCCGAGTACAGAAATAACGGACGGACGCAGCATGGTATCCAGCACGTTTTCATCTGCTTTCTGATCCCAGCCCTGACGCGCCAGAACGGGTGTCAGCTGCTTACGGGCATAGGCACGGAAGGTTGCGCGGTCCGGGCTGCCTTTCAGATACTGGTCCAGCGTTTCAAACCGGCCAATAATTTCTTCAAGAACAGCAATATCGCTTTCCTGCGCGGAAAGCAGGCTGTCCGCCAGATCCATATAAGCAGAAAGCGGGGCCTGCCCGGAACGGAAAAGGGCAAACTGATCCCCCAGCAGATTGGCTCTATCCACCGGCGCAAAATGTGGTGCGTTTTTCAGCAGAGATGCAAAGGCCGGCGCGCTGTACTGCACACGATAATACCCGCTTTCCCCCAGATTCAGCTTGAGCGGCGCATCACACCCTGCAACGCTGAGCGTCTGCGGTGCTTTACCCAGAACCAGCTTTTGCGTTGCCAGACCCGGGCCACCCGCCACAACAGGCACCATCCATGTCTGGGCCGCCGGATGCGGGTCATGAATGGTAAAGCGGCTTTGTGTCAGGGTATAAACCGTTTTCCCGGCTTTACAGGCAGACGCCACATTGACCAGCGGGATACCAGGCTGTTCGGTAAAGCTGCGAGCGACAGGCCCAACATCCAGACCTGATGTTTTGGACAGCGCCTGCCACAAATCCTGACTGGTGGTGCTGTTATAGGCGTGGGACTTCATGTAAAGACGCATCCCATCACGGAAATGGTCTTCACCCAGCCAGCCTTCCAGCATGCGGATAACCAGTTCACCCTTACCGTAACTGATGCTGTCAAAAGCCGAGTTGGCTTCACTCACATTATGAATGGTCTGCTGAATCGGGTGCGTGGACGGCAGGGCGTCAGTGCCCATGGTTTCCTCACGCGTTTCATGCTGGCGCGGCCAGATGTCCCAGTCCGGGTTCATCTTGTCCGTCGCTTTGATCTCCATCCAGGAGGCAAAGCCTTCGTTCAGCCAGATATTGTCCCACCAGCCCATGGTGACGAGGTCACCCGACCACTGATGCGCCATTTCATGCGCGACAACTTCATAAATCAGCTCACGCGTACGCGGTGTGCTGTTTTTGGGGTCAAACAGCAGGACGTTGTCGATATAGGTTAGCAAACCCCAGTTTTCCATCGCTCCGGCCTGATAGTTACCGGGAATGGCCACCATGTCCATTTTGGGAAGAGGATATTTCACGCCAAAATAGCTGTTATAATAAGGAAGAATTTTTTCCGAGGCATGCAGGGCATACTCTCCCTGCCCCTCCAGACCGGACGGTGCATAGACCGCCAGCGGCGTACCATCCGCCTGCCCCTGCACGGACTTCATATCCCCCGCAACGAGGGCCAGCAGATAGGTGGACATCCGCGGCGTTGTAGCAAAGGAGACGCGCTTCTGGCTCGTGCCCTCCGGCGTGCTCTGCATAACCGGCATATTGCTGACGGCAACAGCCTCTTTTGGCAGCGTGACATTTAGCTGGAAGGTCGCCTTAAAGGCTGGCTCATCCCAGCCGGGGAACATGCGGCGGGCATCGGCCACCTCAAACTGCGTGACCAGCATCCGCTTTGTCTCGCCGGAAGGAGCTGTATAGTCATCCACATAAATGCCGTTCGGCGTCTTCAGGATCGGCCCGGAATAGGTGATGACAAGCGTATGCGCGCCTTTGCTGACCTTTGCCGGAAAATGCAGGGTTGCGGTCTCGGCTGCATCGTCCTGCGTGATGGTGGCTTTCACACCGTTATCCAGAACAGCCTCGGCCAGATGCAGGCCTGCCTGATTGAGTGTGACATCCTCTGTAGGCGTGCGCACATCAACCTGAATAGTTTCCTGCCCGGTCAGTTTCAGGTTATCTATATCCGTTGAGATATTGATACCGTAAGAGACAGGCACAACAGTTTTCGGCAACTGCCCCGCCGCCCGCTGGAAGGAGAACACCTGTTCCGCACAGACCGGGGCGGCCAGCGGCAGCCCTGCCAGCAGGGTTGTCAAAGTCAGAAGCCTACGCATGCACTACCTCTCCTAAAAATCCGTTTATCTTTACGAAATCATTTTGACTTCGGATTATTCCGATCCTACTATCTTAATATATTCACCATTCCGTCAACGGCGGCGGGGTGGCACGGCGCCTTATCCAAAGGCAGAGACGGCACACAGGGCGAATCAACGGCGGTTCGCTGGCTCATGGGAGCGATGGTTTTCCGCGCAGAACTGGCGGACCATCTGGAAGACGTTCTGTGGATAAAGGGTTCCTCAAAGCCGGCCATACCCCGACGCTCATCGCCGCTTTCCTGTATTTTGATGTCTCCTTCATGGTCTGGGTTCTGCTCGGGCCGCTGGGCATTTCCATCGCGCATGACCTGCACCTGAATGCAGGCCAGAAAGGTCTGCTGGTCGCCACCCCGGTTCTGGCCGGCGCAGGCTTGCGCGTGCTGGCCGGCGCGCTGGTGGATGTGTTCGGCCCCCGCCGGGTCGCCATTGGCGCGCAGATCAGCGTTATTCTTGGCCTGTGGCTGACATGGCTTCTGGCCCCGCACACCTACGCCAGCATGTTCTGGGTCGCACTTGTGCTAGGGATTGCCGGAGCCTCCTTCGCCATTGCGCTGCCACTGGCTTCTGTATGGTACCCGCCGCGCTATCAGGGCACTGCGCTGGGCATTGCCGGGGCGGGGAATTCCGGCACGGCCCTTGCCTCCCTGTTCGCCCCCGGTCTGGCCGCCATGCTGGGCTGGCTGAACGTGCTGGGGCTGGCCACCATACCGTTGATGGTCGTGCTGATTGCCTTCCTCTTTCTGGCACGGGAGCCTGCTGCCCGCCCCACCATGCCCAGCCTTGCCGCGTGGGGGCCGATCCTGAAATCCGGCGGCTGCTGGGCGCTGATGTTTTTCTACAGCGTCACCTTTGGCGGCTTTGTCGGGCTGGCTGCCTTCCTGACCATTTACTTCAATGACCAGTATCACCTGCCCCCCGCCATTGCCGGGGCCTGCACTGCTTTTGTGGTGTTTGCCGGGTCCTTCATCCGCCCGGTTGGCGGGGCCATGGCGGACCGCGTGGGCGGTACAAAGGCGCTGATGCTGCTCTACGGGCTCGCCGGGATCATCTTCCTGCTGATCGCGACCGGCCTGCCGTCTGTCTATCTGGCATTCGGCGCATTCTTTCTGGGCATGCTCACACTGGGGCTTGGCAACGGGGCCGTGTTCCAGCTGGTACCCATCCGCTTTCCGCAGCAGGTGGGCATTCTGACAGGACTTGTGGGCATGGCTGGCGGTGTAGGCGGGTTTTACCTTGCCTCGTCCCTCGGGGCCGCCCGCCAGATGACGGGCTCTTACGGGCCCGGCTTTTTAACCTTCGCACTTGTCTGTCTCGTTGCTTGCGGGTGCGTCACGGCGTGTCATCGCCGTTGGACGGAGAACGCACAATGAGACGTGTTACAGGCAGCCTTGTTCTGAGTGTCGCCCTCACCGGCACAGCCTGGGCAGACAACCAGAAGCAGCACAAAGCGCAAAAGCCAGTCCCACCGGCAGCAGCCACACCGCTGGCCCCCGTGGTGCCTGTGCCTGTTCTGGCTATCCCGGACAAAAAGGCAATGCTCAAAGGCTCTCTCTATCACCCGGACTGGCAGATTTTTAACGCCGGGAACAACGCGGCTTCCGGCTTTGGCGTGGTGAATGGTTATGGCCAGACCCGGTGGTCGGAAGACTGGAGCGATCTGGCCCGCACGCCTTCCAGCATTCGGAAAAATGACTGGTTCAATCGCCTGAAATATGTGCGGCTGAATGACAGCGGCAGCATCTGGATGAGCTTTAGCGGCGAAGAGCGCCTGCGCTATATTTTTGAAAATCAGCCCATGCAGGGGCAGGCTGGCAAAACCGATGCCAGCCGTGTCCTGTTGCGCAACCAGTATGGAGCGGACCTGCATCTGGGTGACCATGTGCGCGCCTATGCGGAATTTCTGTATGGCGTAGCAGGCGGGTCCAATACTTACGGCTACCAGACCGGCACCCAGCGTGAAAGTCTGGACCTCCAGCAAGGGCTTCTGGAAGTCAAAGGGCGACTGCTCGGCGCACAGATGGGTGTGATTGGTGGCCGACAGGTCTTTCTGGATGCTCCGGTTTCCATGCAATCCCCGCGCGATCTGACCAACGTGCAGCAAACATGGGACGGCTTCCGTGGCTATGCTGTCTGGAACCGGTTCCGGCTTGACCTGTTCGACTTCATGCAGACCAACAAGCTGCCGCAAAAGGTTTTTGCAGACGGCACCAATTACAATGCCCGCCTGTATGGGGCCTACAGCTCCACAGCTCTGCCCTCCTTCAAATTCATGGGGCAGAAAAGCCAGATGTTCGCGGATCTGTTTTTCCTCGGCTATCTGTATGGCGGAGCAGCAGCCTCCATCCCCACAGCAACGACTGGCGGCACCCAGAAAGGTTCCACCCGCCGGGACAATGTGGGCATGCGGCTGTGGGGCAATGTCGGGCCTTTCAGCACCAGTCTGACCGGTATTTTTCAGGGCGGTGAATTCCGCCCGGCCAAAACTACCCAGAGCACCCGCTCTGTGCGCGCTTATGCCGTGAATGGCAGCATCACGTACACACGCTCCGACTGGGCTGGCAAGCCGGGCTTTGGTGTGCAGGGGGATCTGTTCTCCGGCGGGTCTGACCGCAGTCAGGGCGGTGCCGTCGGCACGTTTGCCACGCCGTTTGTGCCGCTGCCCTATTACAATGACCTCTCGCTCTCTCTGACCTCACAAAATCTGATTGGTGTTGGCCCCATCGCCAACTTTACCATGCTCCCTACCCTGCATCTCAAGCTGCATGTGCCCGTCTTCTGGCGTGCCAGCACGCAGGACGCCATTTATGGCGGGAACGGAAAAATCTATAGCTGGCGCAATAATCTGCATGGCGGCTTTACGGGTGTGATGCCCTACACCCAGCTGTCCTGGAATTTTGCACCGCACTGGGCGTGGACGCACGATATTGAAGGCATCCTGCTCTCCCGCGGGATGCGGGATGTCGGCGCCAAAGAGGGCGCGCTTTACATGCAGACGCTCGAATTCAAGTTTTAAAGGCAGGGGAGAAAACCCATGACCACCAAAGACAACATCATTATTGTCGGCAACGGCATGGTTGGCCATTACTGTGCGGAACAACTCGTCATGCACGGCCTGCACGAAACCCACCAGATTCACGTCTTTGGTGAAGAACGACACCACGCTTATGACCGTGTGCATCTGACCGACTACATGACCGGGCAGGATGCACTGGCCCTGCGGCTGCATCAGGAAGATTTCCATACCGCACACGGCATTACGCTGCACCTGAACAGCCGTATTACTGACATTGACCGTGCGGCAAAAACCGTCACGACAGAAAACGGGAGCCTACCCTACACCACACTCATTCTCGCAACCGGATCTACGCCGTTTGTGCCGCCTGTTCCGGGCAATACCGGCACCGCCGGGCTGGTCTATCGCACATTGGAAGATCTGGACCTGATCCGCGCTGCTGCCGAAGGGGCACAGCATGGCACAGTGATTGGCGGCGGACTGCTGGGGCTGGAAGCGGCCAATGCACTCAAGGTGCTGGGGCTGAATGTCAGTGTGATCCAGCTTGGCACGCATCTGATGTCCGCGCAGCTGGATGAAGAGGGCGGACGCTCCCTGAAAAAGCGAATTGAGGCGCTCGGCATTGATGTGCGCGTCCTGCACCAGACGCAGGAGATCGTGCCCGGCACCACGCACCGCCATAAACTGATTTTTGCTGATGGTTCCTCGCTGGAAACAGACATGGTTGTCTTTTCCGCAGGGATCAAACCGCAAGATCTTCTGGGCCGCGCCTGCGGGCTGGAGATCGGCCCGCGTGGCGGTATTGTCGTGGATAACCAGTGTCGCACGTCCGACCCGAATATTTTTGCCGTTGGCGAATGCGCCTTGTGGGAAGGTCAGGTTTTCGGCCTCGTCGCTCCCGGTTATACCATGGCCCGCACCGTGGCCGCGCTGCTGGCCGGGGATGCAGAAGCCGCCTTTACCGGCGCGGACATGTCCACAAAACTGAAGCTGCAAGGGGTGGATGTCGGCTCGATCGGCGACGCCCACGGGCGGGAACCGGGCTGCACCAGCTATCGCTTTATTGGTGAGGCAGACGGCTCCTACCGTCGCCTTGTGCTTTCAGCGGATGGTAGCCGCGTGACCGGCGCTGTACTGGTCGGCGATAACTCCTACTACGACACCATTTTTCAGTATGTGCAGAACGAAATTGCACCCCCGGCTGACCCGGCAGTGCTGATCCTGCCACGTGGGGAAGGTGCGGAACTGCTTGGCGCAGACGCCCTGCCGGATACCGCAACCATCTGCTCCTGCCATAACGTAACCAAAGGGGCGATCAGCACTGCCATTGAGCAGGGCTGCACGGACCTCGCCACGCTCAAGAAAGATACAAAAGCCAGCACTGGCTGCGGCGGATGTTCCGCGCTGCTGAAAAGCGTTTTTGAAACAGAACTGACCGCACGCGGCATTACGGTTGACCACAGCCTGTGCGAACATTTCTCCTACACCCGGCAGGAACTCTATTCCCTCGTCCGCGTGCATAATATCCGCAGTTTTGAAGACCTGATGGCCCAGTACGGCAATGGCGGTCTGGGCTGCGATATCTGTAAACCGGCAGTCGGCTCCATTCTGGCCTCTGCCTGGAACAAACCCATTACAGACCCGCTCTATATCCCGCTGCAGGATACGAACGACACGTTCATGGGCAACATGCAGAAGAACGGTACCTATTCCGTTGTCCCGCGTATTGCCGGGGGTGAAATTACGCCAGACAAGCTGATTGTTCTGGGGCAGGTTGCCAAAAAATATAACCTCTACACCAAGATTACCGGCGGCCAGCGCGTAGACCTGTTTGGCGCACAGCTGCACCAGCTCCCTGATATCTGGCGGGAACTGCTGGATGCTGGTTTTGAAACGGGGCATGCCTACGGTAAATCCACCCGCACGGTAAAATCCTGCGTCGGCAGCACATGGTGCCGTTATGGCGTGCAGGATAGTGTGGGCAAGGCGCTGGATCTGGAAAACCGCTATAAAGGCCTTCGGTCTCCGCACAAGCTGAAATTTGCAGTCTCCGGCTGCACGCGGGAATGTGCGGAAGCCCAGAGCAAGGACGTTGGTGTGATTGCCACGGAAAATGGCTGGAACCTGTATGTGTGCGGCAATGGCGGCATGCGCCCGCGTCATGCGGAACTGTTTGCAACGGACCTCGATGCGGAAACACTGGTCAAATATATTGACCGTTTCCTGATGTTTTATATCCGCACCGCAGATAAACTCCAGCGCACCTCCGTCTGGCGTGAAAATCTGGAAGGCGGGCTTGAGTATCTGCAAGATGTGATCATCCACGACAGTCTCGGCATCTGTGACGAACTGGAACAGCAGATGCAGCTTGTTGTAGATACCTATCAGTGCGAATGGAAAAACGCTCTGACGGATGAAGAAAAGCTCAAACGCTTCCGCACCTTTGTGAATGATGCGCGCCCAGACCCGAATATTCGCACCGTGCCGGAGCGCGATCAGGTCAAACCCGCGGATAATCAACCGGAGCTGCCGATCTCCGCAGGCCCGGCAGACTGGACTGACCTGTGCGCGCAAAGTGACCTTGTACCCCGCTCCGGCGTGGTTGCGCTCTATAACACCACGCAGATCGCCCTGTTCTATCTGCCTGACGATCAGGGTGAAGACCGGGTTTTTGCCGTGGATAATCATGACCCCTTCTCCCACGCCAATGTGCTGGGGCGTGGTTTGATGGGGGATATCCACGGGCAGCCGGTTGTAGCCTCCCCACTTTACAAGCAGCACTTCAATCTGGAGAACGGCACCTGTCTGGAAGATGCATCCAAATCCATCCACGCCTGGGATGCCCGGCTGCATAAGGGCCGTGTAGAAATCCGTGCCCGTAAAGTGACCGCCCCGGTGGAAGCCGCCATGGCGTAACCCGCATGGCCTGCGCGGAAGAAATCCGGTCTGTCTGCCCGTATTGCGGTGTCGGTTGTGGCATTGTGATGGAGGTGGAAGACAAGAAAATTGTCCGGGTGCGGGGGGATACCGCGCACCCGGCCAATGGCGGACGGCTCTGCACCAAAGGCAGCTCGTGCGACAAACCGGTCACGTCCCCCGCCCGACTGGACTGCGCCCTGCTTCGGCCAGACCGCGCAACACCGCCGACCCCCGTTTCCATGGACGCCGCGATTACGGAAACAGCCCGACGGCTGCGTCATATTCTTGAGACCGATGGACCGGACGCCATTGCGCTTTACGTGTCCGGCCAGATGTCCATGGAGGCTCAATACCTCGCCAACAAGCTGGTGAAAGGCTACCTCCGCACACGGCATATTGAATCCAATTCCCGCCTGTGCATGGCAGCCGCTGGCACGGGGTATAAACTCTCCCTCGGCGCGGATGCGCCCCCCGGCTCTTACGAAGACTTTGACTGCACCAATCTGTTTTTCGTCATCGGGGCGAATATGGCGGATTGTCACCCCATCCTGTTCCTGCGCCTGATGGACCGCAAACGGACCGGTGCAAAACTGATTGTGGTGGACCCACGCCGCACTGCCACAGCGGACAAAGCCGATCTCTTCCTGCAAATCCGCCCCGGCACGGACCTCGCGCTGCTCAATGGCTTGCTGCACCTTCTGGTGGAACATGGTACGCTTGATACGGACTTTATCGCCACCAGCACCACCGGCTGGGAGGACATGCCTGCTTTTCTGGCTGATTACACGCCAGAGCGCGTCGCCAGTCTGACGGGCCTTGCGGAAGACGATATCCGCACCGCCGCTCGCTGGATTGCTGAAGCGGGCGAATGGCTCTCTTTGTGGACCATGGGGCTCAACCAGAGCACCTCCGGCGCATGGCATACCAACGCCTTGTGCAATTTGCATCTGGCCACTGGCGCTATTTGCAAACCGGGGGCCGGGCCATTCTCCCTCACCGGCCAACCCAACGCCATGGGCGGGCGGGAAATGGGCTATATGGGTCCCGGCCTGCCCGGCCAGCGCAGCGCGCTCTCGGCGCAGGACCGTGCGTTTTGTGAAGAACAATGGCACCTGCCCCCCGGCACCATCAGGGATGCAAATAGTGACGGTGCCATCGCCTTGTTTCAGGACATGGCGGAAGGGCACATCAAAGCCTGCTGGATTATCTGCACCAATCCCGTCGCCACCGTGCCCCGGCGCGGCAGGGTTCAGGCCGCGCTTGAAAAAGCCGAGCTTATCATTGTGCAGGATGCCTACGCAGATACGGAAACCGGCCCCTATGCCGATATCCTGCTCCCCGGTGCGCTGTGGGTGGAAGGTGATGGCGTGCAGATCAATTCCGACCGCACCATGACCCTTGCCCGTCAGGCTGTGCCCCCTCCGGGGGATGCCATGCCGGACTGGCAGATTATTGCCCGCGTGGCCTGCGCCATGGGGTTTGCGGAAGGGTTCTCCTTCACGTCCGCTGCCGAAGTGTTTTCTGAGGCCTGTCGTTTTGCAAACCCTCTGACGGGTTATGATATTTCCGGCGTCAGCCACGCCCGCCTGAAAGATGGTCCTGTGCAATGGCCCGTTCCGGCAGGCGATACAGCCCCCCGCCACCCCATCCGCTACCGCCCCAACCCGGACGCGCCGCCTGTGTTTGCCACACCCTCCGGTAAAGCGGTGTTCTTTGCGCGGCCATGGATGCCACGGGACGATGAGCCGGATGAAGACTATCCCTTCCTGCTCAACACCGGCCGCCTGCAACATCAGTGGCACACGCTGACCAAGACAGGCCGGGTCGAGCAGCTCAACAAACTCAACCCCGGTCCTTTCCTTGAACTCACCCCGGATGACGCCAAACGTCTTGGCATTAGCGAAAATGATACGGTTGAAATCCGCTCCCGTCGCGGGAGCGCCACACTCCCGGCTCGTATTTCCCGGCGCATCACCCCCGGCACCTGCTTTGCGCCCTTCCACTGGAATGACCGGTTTGGCAAGGCGCTTTGCATCAACGCCGTCACGCCCGATGCGATTGACCCCGTCTCTCTCCAGCCCGGCATCAAACACTGCGCTGTCTCCCTGACGCGTGTTCAGACTGCCGCCCCTCCCGCACAGGAAAGCACAGAGACCATGCCCACTGAGCAGCTTGCCCGCCATCTGGGTCTCAGCACACAGAAAGCACCTGATTTTACCGGGGAAAGTCTTGGCTGGCTCATCGGTTTTCTGGATGGTCTGCGCATGGCCCCGCCAGAGAACAGCGTGCCGGTAGTGCCACCCTCCGCCCCGCTTTCTGATACACAGAGGGCACACCTCAATGGGCTACTGGCCGGGCTGTATTCCCGCACGCCGGTTGCAACAGCGGCCCTTCCATCCACGGATGCCGCTGCGCCCACTCTCACTCTCTGGTGGGCTTCGCAGACGGGCCGCACGGAAGCACTGGCCGCGCAAACCGCGCTCTGGCTGCGGGAAAATGGACATCCCGTGCGTCTGGCCGAACTGAGCGCGTGTGACCCGGCCACACTCTCCGGCACGGCGCTCTTCCTTGTCTCCACCTTTGGCGATGGCGACCCACCGGACAGTGCTGCTCCGTTCTGGGAAGCTCTCAAAGAACAGGACCTCACCTTGCCTGCCCTCCGCTATGCAGTGCTGGCGCTGGGGGATTCCTCTTACGCTAGCTTCTGCGGGTTTGGTCGCGCGCTGGATGAACGGCTGAGCGCCCTCGGCGGCATCCCCCTCCTGCCCCGCATGGACTGTGAACCGGATTATGAGGACGCTGTAGAAGACTGGCGCCCCCATCTGCTGGCCGCTCTGGGCGGCCCGGCTCCATCTGAAACCAGCCCTGCCCTGCTCGCCCCGGCTCTGGCCCCCGGCATCACCCGCACCACGCCGGCACTGGCCCGTCTCGCCAGCGTCACCCGCCTGACCGGTAATAACCCCGATAAGGAAACATGCCACATTGCACTGGATATTTCCGGCACAGGCGTAACCTATAAAGCAGGCGATGCGCTGGGCGTCTGGCCGCGCAATAATGAAAGCGTTGTGCAGCAGGTTCTGGCCGCCCTGCAGGTGCCCGAAGACACCATGCTGACGCTCCGCCACCACGGCCCCACCCCGCTGGGCGAAGCTTTGCGTCGCTGGTTTGATCTCTCCCGCCCGTCTGCAAAGCTGCTGGAACGTCTGGGCCGCACGGAAAGCGGCTATCTGCCAGACCTCATCGCAACCCTGCCTACCCCCGTGGCACCGGAGGATCTGCCGGCACTCTTCCGGTTGATGCAGCCGCGGCTCTATTCCATTTCTTCCTCCCCCACAGTCTACCCGGACAGCGTGCATCTGACCGTGGGTGTGAACACCTCCCCTTACCCCGGTGTCTCCTCCACATGGCTGGCAGGACTGAACGTGGGTGACGCTGTGCCCGTTTTTGTGCAGCCCACAACGCACTTCCATCTGCCTGCGGACGAGACTGTGCCCGTTATCATGGTCGGGCCGGGCACTGGCATTGCGCCCTTCCGGGCATTTTTGCAGGAACGGGCTGCTAAGAAGGCCTCCGGCCCGAACTGGCTGTTCTTTGGGGAACGACATGAACTTACCGGCTTTTATTACCGCGAAGAACTGGAAGCCTTTATGGCGGAAGGCTGCCTGACGCGGCTGGACACTGCGTTCTCGCGCGATCAGCCTGAACGCATTTATGTGCAGGACCGCATGGAAGAACACGGCGCCATGCTTTGGGACTGGCTGAACCGGGGCGCGTATGTCTACATCTGTGGGGACGCCGCCCGCATGGCGCGGGATGTTGACGGTGCCCTGAAAAGGATTGTCGCACGACATGGATCAATGACAAGCGAGCAGGCAGACGCTTTTATGGCGGGCCTGACCCGTAGCGGTCGTTATCTGCGGGATGTGTATTGAACGAAAGGAGGACGGACCGCATGAAAGTCCTTCTGGCTGATGAAAACTCTCACCGTGCTGGCGCTCTGGCCCGCCTGCTGGAGGCCGAGGCAACGCTGGACGTCATTCTGGTTGAAGACGACACCAGCCTGATTGATGCCGTGCGCCGCCATGCACCGGATATTGTGCTGGTGGATATCAGCCGCGCCGACCGCGATGCGCTGGACAGCGTGCGCGCCCTCTCCGCCTCCGGGCTGGAACGGCCTGTCGCCCTGTTTGTGGATGAAGATGACGAAAGCCTGATGGAAGATGCCTTTGCCGCAGGCGTCTGTTCCTACAATGTGCTGGATGCGCCCGTTACAAACGTCAAACCCCTGCTGCGCGCCGCCATTGCTCTGTATCGTCGCTTTCGGGATACCAATGCGGAACTTCTTGCGGCCCGAAAAACACTTTCAGAACGTGAGACCATAGACCGTGCCAAATTCCTGTTTATGAAGCAGGAACGTTGTAAGGAAGATGAAGCCTATCGCTGGTTCCGCAAACAGGCCATGCAACAGGCGCGAAAAATTATTGATGTTGCCTCAGATTATCTTGCTCACCAGAACAGGAACCCGAAAGAATGAGCACCTCCTGCCGCATTGGCCTGCTGCAACTGGCGGATAGTGCCCCTGTGCTTGTGGCCCGCAGCATGGGCATTTTCACCCGGCACGGGCTGGATGTTGAGGCCGTGGTGGTGCCCTCCTGGGCCAATATTGCGGATGGGCTGGTCTGGAACGGGCTGGATGGCGCGCTGATGTTCCCACCGCTGGCTATTATGACGGCTCTTGGCCAGCGCGGGCGGGCTATTGGTTTGCGTCCGGGCTTTCCGGTTAGCCGTGGTGGCAACACAATTGTGCTGCGCGGGCAGAAAGTCGATCACACGCAGTGGGCTGCGCAAGCGGATAAACACCGGGCTTTTGACAACTGGAAAAATGCTTTAGGCCGCAAGCCGCGCCTTGGTGTGGTTCACCTCTATTCTACACACTACCTTATTCTGTCCCGCTTTCTTAAAAGCCTCTCCATCTCCCATGATACGGAAACCGAAATTGTCATCATGCCACCAGCCCGCATGATTCAGGCTCTTGCCGCTGGTGAGATTGACGGATTTTGCGCAGGGCCACCATGGGGTGCAGATGCACATCTGAAAGATCTGGCATTTATTGTGGCAGGCTCTGCGTCCATTGCACCCGGTCATCTGGAAAAAATGCTGGTGCTGAAAGAACTCTGGAAAAGCCAGAACCCGGACGGGCCCGCCAGGCTACGGGCTGCTCTGACCGAGGCCATTGCCCTGTGTAATGACCCGGCCCACGCACCCGAGATTACGCACCTGCTCAGCAGGCCGCTCAACGCCAACGGGCTGGGCCTGCCGGAAGAGGCTGTGAAAGCCGTGATGCCCGGCTCCCGCGCCATGGCAGACGCCATGAGGTTTGGCGAGCAGAACGGGCACATGGGGGCCTCCTGCGGCTGGATGATTGAAGACATGCAAAACGAGGGCTGGCTACCCTCGACCATGCTGGAAACCCTGCGCACATTGGGCTGGTACGATTGCTAAACAGTCCTTGCGGCGGCATCTTATTTTGGTCGTCTTTTTGTCAGAACTGAAATAAAAAGATAATTCTCATTTTTGTGCATTCCAGAGCCAGAAATCTGTGCTTAAAAACGATTCTCAATAGATCGTTTATTTTTCTATCATTTCATTTCTGACCGCATGAAATGACGTGATGCGTAGCGTGCTACGTTTGGTTACTGGATGCCCGCAAGAAGACAATGGAACAATTATGCGGTGTTACCCTGCATGGAGACCTGCAGGAACGGTATGTAGACTGGAGACTGCCCCTCCCGCTGAGCAAAAAGAGGCAGCAGCGTCTGGAGATTATCCGCAACGCGGGTGTTCTGTTTATCCATGTGCCCAAAAATGCCGGAACAGCCATCTCTCAGGAGCTTTACGGCTGTAGCATGCGGCATGAAAGCATCCGGTATTATCAGAAGCACGCGCCAGATGTTGTGCGCACCATGCCCAGCTTTGCCTTGTGGCGGGACCCGGTTGAACGCTTCCTCTCCTCTTATGACTTCATCCGGAATGGCGGTGGCAGCCATGTCAGCCTGCATCCCGGCTTTGCGGAACGCTATGCAGACCTAACCACTCTGGACCGCATGATTGAGTATGTGGAAGGTACAACCTCCATCTATCAGCTGGACCATGTCCTGCGCCCGCAATACTGGTATCTGACCGACCGCCACGGCGACATGGCCGTGAAAATGCTGTTTGATCTCAAGGATATTGACCGGATCTATCCGTTTGTTCCGGGTCTGCATGCGGGCGAGATCAAGAAAATCAACACCACACAGCGTTTCACTACAGAGCTCAGACCCCTCCAGAAAGAGAAAATCATGGAGCTCTATAAGGAGGATTATAAAATCCGGCGCTCGATCATGCAGGTTGATACGCTTCCTGAAAAATACCGTGCCCCACAAACAATGAGCGCACCGCGCAGCACAGCGCCCGGTTTCTATCCAGCCCTGAACACCAGCGTGTGACCGACGCCTGTAAACCAAGGCTAATTTATGGCCGGCACAAGGTTTACATGCGGCCTCAAGCAAATATGAGCGGGTTTTTTACCTTATTCATCCTATAATATTTATCGTATATTTTTATTATTTTTCATATTTGACATATTACATTTATTTTCAGCTTTGCCCCTTTTAGTAAAAAAAATTCCTCTTATGTTTCTTCCCAGACAGGCGAGAGAGTCTTTTTCTCCCGCTCTGCATAAAGGGTTTTATGATGATGAAAAAAGCTATTCTCCTCGCCGCTGCTCTGGGTGTTGTGGCACCTGTTGTGTCTCATGCGGAAGAACACAAGCACCACCACAACCAGAACAGCGACAACGGCAATTCTGACAACCAGAATAGCAATGATGGTGAAGAAAACGGCAACCGCCGCCATGGTGGTGAGCATCGCGGCCATCGCGGCGGCTCTTCTTCCAACTCTGATAATCAGAACAATCAGGGTGACAACCAGAACTAATCTGGTTCTGACCGCATGAAACAGAAAGGCACTTCTCCGGAGGTGCCTTTTTGCATGCTGCCCGGTTTTTCCCTTGCGTTCCTTTATAAAAGCAGCGTCTTAATAGACGGATTCATGAGGCCTGACTGATACGAGAACAGCACATTTGTCTTCACATCCCACCTCCCCTTCGCCGACACCATCAGAAGCGCACGCTGCCATGACAGATACCCCGCAGGCTATCCATATCCTGATTGTGGAAGATGACCCCGAAATTTGCGGGTTATTGCAGCGCTACCTTCAGCGGCTGGGTTATGAGGTCTCTACAGCCCTTAACCGCGCAGGCATTGATGCCGCAGAAAAGCGCTGCCCTGTTGACCTCACCCTGCTCGACCTCATGCTGCCGGAGGAAGATGGCCGCACGCTGTGCCAGCATCTCCGCAAGACCTCCGCCACGCGCATCATCATGGTCAGCGCGCTGAATGATATTCATGACCGCATTTCCGGACTGGATCTGGGCGCGGATGACTATGTCTCCAAACCGTTTGACCTGGAAGAACTGGCCGCGCGCATCCGCGCTGTACTGAGACGCGCTCAGCCTGAAGCCGCCCAGCCTGAAACCCAGGGCGTTCAGCATTACCGCTTCGATAACTGGCTGTTTGAACCCGCTAAACGCGCGCTCTACGGCAAAACAGGCATCCGCGTGGCGCTGACAGGGTCAGAAACAGATTTGCTGTTAGTCTTCTGCCAGAACGCTCACCATGTGTTTAACCGGACAGAGCTACTGGCCCGCATCCATGGTGATGAGAAGAATGTGGACCCCCGCGCCATTGACCTGCTGATCAGCCGCCTGCGTCGCAAATTGTCGCATGAAGGGCGGCAGCTGGAACTGATCCGCACCATTCGCGGGGGCGGGTATATTTTCGACCCTGACGACGGCAACACATGAAGAAATTTCCGCGGCTCTACCCCCGCACCATCTATGGCCAGATGGTCATGCTGGTGTCCGTGTGCATGTTTCTCACGCTGAGCATTACGTCTTTTTTGCTGTATGCGTTCCGGCCTCTGGTGCCGCCACTGCCAGCCGGACCGTGGACAAATATTCTGGCGATTGAAACCGGAATTGAGGCCCTGCAAGCCGCCCCACCCCAGATCCGGGAAGCCATTGCCCAGAAAATATCCGGCAATGAAATCACGTTTATTGTCGGCCAGCCTGCCCCCTGCGTGGCGGTACCAACCGACCACATCACGGACTTTCTGCAACGCATGCTGGTCTACCGGGGCAATGTGACCCGTCACGCCTTGCGCGCCAAAAGCTGTGCGCCGCATGACGCCGGCATGCCGATCTCCTATCTCTATCTACCGCGCGATAACATCAGCATTCTGGTCTCCAACACTCCCAACCATCATCTTGGCCACATGCTGCGCTGGACCATGCCGCTCACGGTGTCTCTGGTATCTTTGCTGACCATCACGCTCTCGCTCACATTCTGGAGCATCTGGCATATCAGCCGCCCTTTGCGGAACATTGCGACGCAGGCGGATGCATTTGGGTATGACATTGCGCCAGACCCACTGCCCGAGCACGGCCCGACAGAAGTACGGCGCCTCACGCATGCCTTTAATCGCATGCAGGCCCGCATTGCGGCCTCGGCGGAAGAACGCACACGGATGCTCATTGCCATCGGGCATGATCTGCGCACTCCGCTCACCCGCCTGTTCATGCGGCTGGAACTGGGCGGAGAGGAAGCCTCCCCCGCCGCCATGAAGCATGATCTCACCCTGATGAAAAAAATGCTGAATGGGGCGCTGCATTTCCTGCGGGAGCAGACAGATGCCGAAAAAGCAGAAGCGATTGACCTCGCCTCCCTGCTGGAAAGCCTGTGCCATGAATTCAATGTGGTGGGCCATACCATTCACTATACCGGCCCCACGCAGTTAATCTGCATCTGCCAGACCACGGCGCTGGAACGCGCCATTAGCAATCTGATTGAAAACGGCCTGAAATATGGGACGGAAGTTAGAATTACCCTGCGCACCGAAGGACGCCGCGCGCTGATTGATATCAGCGATAACGGCCCCGGAATTCCAGCTAACCTGCTTGCCTCCGCACGCCTGCCCTTCTACCGGCTGGACCCGGCCCGGGCCTCGGATGGCGGGCTGGGACTGGGGCTCTCCATTGCCGATGCCATTATCMCCCGCCACAATGGCCAGCTGTTGCTCAGCAATATTGAGCCACATGGCCTGCGCGCCCATATCTCACTCCCACTCGGCACGCTTCCGGCAGCCTGATAGCTGAAAGCGTGGCCCGTCGACGTCAGGCCGTTCCGACATCCTTCACGGACGCATCAGCCTGTCCCTTCACCCAGTACCCTGATGCCTTGATCCATTGCAGCGGCACCTTGCGGGTTTCCAGAAGATACTGGCGCACGGCTTTTGCCACACGGGCTTCTGCTCCAACCCAGACAAAGGTCCCGTCTTCTATACTTACTGTATCGAGGGTTTTCAGGATATCCTGCGCCTGATCTGCCGCATCCATCGGGCGATGAACCCAATGGGCGCTATGCCGGGCTAACGTGGTAAAAGTCTGCTCATCCTCAACACCCGGCACGGCAATCACCGTTGTCACACTGGCCTGTGCGGGCAGTTCTTCAACACGCCGACCAATGGCTGGAAGAGCGGTTTCATCGCCAATCAGCAGCCAGCGATCAACCGGGCCAGCAATAACCTGCGAGCCTTTGGGGCCGCCAATCTCCAGTGTATCGCCCAGCTGCGCCGCCCGCGCCCATGCTGCGGCAGGCCCTCCCTCATGATTAACAAAATCCAGAACCAGCAGGCCTTTTTCAGCATCATACTGGCGGGGCGTGTAATCCCGACGTGTCATGACGCCATCCAGACCGGGAATAAAAATCTTGATATGATCGTCTGGTGAGGCGCTCACAAACCCGACCAGATCATTCCCGGTCAGAGTAATGCGGATCATATGCGGGGTCAGGCGCTCAACTGCCTCCACACGCAGACTGCGCCGCTGAAGTTCGTGACGCACACGCTGGATTTCAGGAGCGCGGCCTTCGTATCCTGAGACTTGAGTCGTCGTCATACTCTTTTCCTTACTCTCTATAAAACAGGATGTGCCTGCTATCGCGGCACAATTAGTATCTTACGATATGGCTTATGATATAAGTCTCGTCAAGAGTATCCTGTTATGAGGTGGAACGCCACGCGTCGGGCAGGCAGTCGCATCACTCTAATATTTTTAGGAAAAATGCAGTCAGACCACCAGATATACTCGAACGACCTGATAATTCCTTATCACACAACAAGGAGATATCCGGACGGAGACTGACTCCACCCGGATGGCAGGTTATTTCTGCTGCGTGGGTACCGCATTTGTTGCCGGAACAATCGCCGCACTTGTCTGGGGCACCTGCGCGGGCGTTCCAGAAGGTACTGTCGCCGGGGTTACGGCCAGGACTTTTACGGGAAGTGTCGTGCCCGGCGCTACCGTAGGCATTGTGGGGGCCGCGCCGGAAATGGCATCCGTCGAAGAGGCAGGAGCCGGTGCGACTGAAGCTGGTGGCTGTTTGGCAGGCTGCGGCTGGATGAAGGCAGATGTTCTCCAGAAATTAGGCGGTGAGCCACTTGGCACAGCCCGACGGACACAGCCGCGCACAACGCTGGAACAGACGCCATCTGTGCCGACCAGCATGTCATCATCCCCGCTATAGTACACGTCCCGCACTTTACCATCGACGATGCGGAAATCGGCAATGCAGCTATTGCCATCCCCGCCCCCCACATCTCTGACAATATTCACAACGGACTGTACCGGGATCAATGTAGAGGTTGTCGCAGTGCCAATATTGCGGCCACGCTGGTATTCAAAAATTTTAACGTGATCATCAATGGTCTGCGTTTTGGTTGGAATCCCCGCGCATGCCTGAACATCCTGCTCCGTCATGCCAATCATGGTGACCTGAGCCTTATGCGCTGTGCGGGACGCATAATACCCGCACCCGCCCAGGCCCAGCAGCATGGAACCTACAGAAACATGCATAACAGACCTGGCAACAAGGCGCATAACAGCAGTGTTAGTCACGAACAACATCATCTCCATTTCGACCTCAGAATGCACGATCTAACGAATTTCCCGCCGACTGCCAACCTGAACGCAGGGCATACAAGACCATCCGCTTCTGCTGGTGCGCTGATATGACACAGCCGAACAGTCAGAACTGAACACACTTCCGCATTGCTCGTGAGGTACGTCGTAACGCTTTTTATTTTGTCATAACATGCACCTTATGCAGAATTTTCTTATTTTCATATTTTTGAAAATATGATGCTTTTATATCATTATTTATAAAGAGAACTCTGATTTTCTGTTCATAATTTTACTAAGTTTTCTTTGCAGTGCACGTCACCTTATCAAAAAAAACTGGCCTATCTCAAAGCCCTGTCTCTTTTAAGAAACCATGCCACACCCCAACCGCATAAAAGAAATTTTAGCGCCTCCCCCTCACCTCATATCCGACATGAAAAAGCATTCCGCGAAACATGTCATAACAAATCCTAAAAAACTGTTTTTCTCTTTATAAACCGTTAAAATTTTATGAAAAATTATGCCGTCTTCTCATAGTGATTTTCCATACACGTACATTGCTTGACAAACCCACCCTCTGACGATCATCTGAACACCGTCAATTTGAATATTTTGATGTTAAGAAAATAAGTTTCCATTCTGAAAGGGTTATTCATGCGCTTAAACCGCCTTCTTATGGCTGGCACCTGTCTTCTGGCAGGTCTGAGCCTTCCCCCTCTGGCCTCCACCGGCCATGCTGCTACCACGCAGACAGCCGGCCAGCCCGGCACGATGACGGCCTCAGCCCCTCTGCCCGCAGCCTTGAGCCTGCCGGATGCCGGGCGCGCTCTGCGCATTACCTATCTGTCCACCAACGGGATTACCGGCAAGGGACTGGTTCCGGTGACTGAGGAAGTCATCCTGCCCGCAGGCAAGGCTCCTCCGGGTGGCTGGCCAATTGTGGCCTGGGCGCATGGCACCAGTGGGGTAGCGGACCATTGCGCCCCCTCCTGCAATCCGTGGTCCGAGCGTAATCGCAAGTATATGTCTGCATGGATGAAGCGCGGCTTTGCTGTTGTGGGCACCGATTATCAGGGCTTGGGCTCACCGGGCATCCACGCTTACCTGAACACGCGTGTAGAAGCCTACAGCGTGCTGGATGGTGTGCGGGCAGCCCTGTCCTCCGTGCCCGGCCTGCAAAACAAAATTATGATTGTTGGCCAGTCTCAGGGTGGCGGTGCAGCGTTTGCTTCTGCGTCCTACGCGCCGGACTATGCGCCAGAGCTGAATATCCGCGGAACCGTAGCAACAGGCGCGCCCTATGTGTCACAGGAACTACTCCAGCAGATGACCTCATCTGGCGCACAGGAAACAGGCTTTAACCCGGTTATTGTTTACACGCTTTATCTGGCGCAGGGGCTGAGTGGTTACGATTCCAGCTTCAAACCGGAAACCGTCTTTACCGACAAAGCGATGCCCGCTTATCAGGCAGCAGCTAATCTGTGCGTGCATCCGCTGACAGACAAAGCGCGGACCGAGGGGCTCAACTTCAGCAACGCCCTCAAACCCGGTTATCAGCAAGCTTTGGCTCCGGCGCTGGTCGCCATGGCTTATCCGACCATGAAGCTAAAGCAGCCGCTGTTTGTCGGCACAGGCGAAGTCGATCAGGATGTACCGCCGCCACTTCAGCTTGGTCTGGTCAAAGCCGCATGCGCGGCCGGAACGGTGGTACAGGCGCATATTTATAAAGGCCTGAACCATGATCAGACAGTGAATGCATCCCTGCCGGATTCAGAGGCTTTTACAAAAGCAGTCATGTCCGACCAGCCACTGACGCCGCAGTGCACACCAATACCTGAATAAAGCCACATCCAGACTGCGTGGCAGGAAGAGTTCTCCCTGCCACGCAGTCTGAGTATTCAGGCTTGCGCCTTAAACGCCTCAGTCCGCTCCGGGCTCGCTTCCGCCAGAGCCTTGCGCACACCGGCGGCATCAAAATCTCCGCAATAAACCGGCGTTCCGGGCTGCTGACGCCAGGACTCTGCAAGGCTCCCAGCATCCACCGGGTCAAAACCCAGTTGATCAACAAGCGCCATCACCTGTTTTTTTGCCGAGGCATCGTCCCCGGCAACCGGCAATGCAATACGCCCTGCAGCACCATGCGGTTTTCCGTTTTCCAGAAGATGCTGCGCGTAGATGTTGTTAAATACCTTGATGACAGGTCGGCCAATCTGCCCGGACATCCAGACACTTTCCGGCATACCATCTTCAATCGCAGCGATCCGGCCATCACGCTCACGCGGGTAATAATTCCCGGTGTCCACAATCACCACATCTGCAGGGACATGCTCGAAGACAGACCGCCCCAATACCGGAATATTCTTTTCGGGGATGGTGACAATAATCAGGCCGACATCCTTCACCGCGTCCGCAACAGTAACGGCTTTTGCGCCGCTCTCACGCGCCAGATCCCCTAATGTCTGGGGTCCGTGGGAATTGGCAATTTTGACTTCATGCCCAACAGCCACCAGCCGACGGGCCAGTGTGCCGCCAATATGACCTGCGCCAATAATACCGATTTTCATGCTTCTGGCTCCTTCTGTTCTCAGCAATCCTTTCTAAATATGGGGTGCGTTTGCACTCAGAACAGAGGAGAGAGTGTTTAATGCCGCCCATCCCTGAAAACTGATTGGTGAGCGCCCCGCGTCGACCATAGCGCGTATCAAACGGCGTGGCATAAAACGGTGTGTTGTAGCGCAGGGTTTCTATGCGGAAGAACGATATGGAAACAGTTTTCCGCACAACAGAGGATTTTGATCCGGAAGAGTATTGGGAACGCTTGGGTAAAACTGACCTTAAGGGGAAGCCTGCCGAAGTGCAGACAGACTTCCCGAATTCCTTTTCAGGATAAGGTTAGTTCTTCTTTCTCATCAGGATATTTTGTCAGAATTTCATAGCCTGTTTCCGTTACAAGCACGGTATCGGAATGGCGGAAACCGGCTTGACCACTTATGTAAATACCCGGCTCAATACTGAACAACATTCCCGGCTCAATCATATTATCTTCACCAATCGCCAGGAAAGGGGCTTCATGACTGGTGACACCAAAGCTGTGCCCTGTGCGGTGCAGGTGGGTGTCATATCCGGCCTTTTTCGCAATTTCCTGACAAGCCGCATCAATTTCCGAACCAACTGCGCCCGGCTTCAGCATGGAATACGCTTTATGACGCATTTCCATCATGGTATCGAAAGGCTTATGCGCCTCTTCTGGCACGTGTTCCAGAAAGAACGTCCGCTCAATCTCTGCGCCATAGCCGTTAATTTTTCCGGCAACCAGCCCGAGAAAAGGGCCACCCGGTTCACACGGAGCGGTCAGGCAGGAGAAGTTGTGCGGGTCATCCGTATAGGCTGGCGGCTGGATCAGTCCCGCCGCGTGGGTGGACATCACGTTATAATTCGGGGCTTCCGTCAGGCAGCGCTGATAGAAATACGGCGTAACACCTGCAATGGCATGCGCCACCATCGTGCCGTTTTTGACTGCGCCCAGCATCATGCCGAGCGCCTTGGTCATGACATCACTGGTCCAGGCGATGCGGGAAATTTCATGCGGAGACTTAATTTCCCGCACCGCGTCAATCACATTCAGAACCTGTGTCGGGTTGCTGACCAGAGCACTCAGGTAAGCCGGGCATGCGCCCTCAATCCCGATCGTGCCCTGTGCCGGCAGCACATCCTGCAGGCGGTCAGACCAGCGCGTGCCAGCCATTGCGGGGAATTCCGCATACTCCACCAGTTTCAGCTCATCCCCCACCTTGTGGCGCTCCACATGGCTCTTTCCAGACGAGGGATAATGAACGTGACCTCAGTCGGGGTCATGACCAGCACAAATGGCCGCTCATGCACGAAATTTGCAAAATTTGTCAGGTAATAAACGTTATCGGGGCTGAACGAGATGTAAGCAGAAAAACCCGCTTTTTCCATCTTCTCCCGAACCTTTTTGATCCGTTCGGCAATTTCCTGACTGGAAACCTGATGAGCACTCAAAGATGGCATCGTCACGTTATACCCTTTCTGGCGTTCAGACCGCCCTTCCCGCAGGAAGACCGCCCCGGAAGCTTGTATAACAAACAATACGTCCTACTTGTTTATGAGTCGTCAAGGCATTTATTGGCTTTCTGCCGTCAGTCGGTTTCTTTGACGATCTTCAGCAGTTCGGCGCGGGAGAACCCGCACCAGATCTGATAAGCCTCTTGCAGATCACTCAGAGGGGTGCCTCGCGCAATCTCAATGGCGACACCTCGCAGGAACGTCGAGTTAAGCAGGCGCAGGGTGACAAATTTCGGGTCTGGCTGGCCGTGTTGCCGGCCCGACAGCCAGCGTGTCATGAACTGATCAATGCGGGCCAGCACGGGCTCGGTGGCCGCCGCCAGCTCCGGGTCACTCCGGCGGGCGAGCTCAATTTCCACTGTCGCGATAAAATCCGGGCCTTCTGTCACCAGAGTCCACATGGCCTCCAGCATGGCGTCCACCCGCTGTTCCGGCTGGCTTTTATGCCGCATGGCCGGGCGATACAGCCGCGTGCGCTTAAGGGCATAATGCCGCAGCACCATGGCCATAATCTGGGCCTTGGCCGGATAATGGTGCTGCAAAGCCCCCAGACTCACCCCGGCGGCTTTGGCAATACGCTGGATGGTGGTGGCGGCATAACCCTGGGTTTGCAGCAGAGTGACGGTTGCCTGAATGATTTTTGTCCGTGTCGTCGTACTGCGGTCAGCCTGTGTGCGACGGCGTACCGGGGTAGGAGATGCTGGCATACGGAACAGATCACTCAATTGCGGCAGGGTGCCCGGGTTAAAAGGTGCTTTTACAGACACTTCTACCCGGAAGGAATCCCCTTCCCTCCCCTGACGCCGAATTGAGCGCCCGATCAGGCCGCCTGCGCCCTCAATGCCCCTCCTGCTCCATATAAAACTCAATCGGCACCGTCAGCACCACCGGGTCTCCCGCTACGCTATCCGGCGGGCTGGGCAACGGCTCCGCACGCCGCACCAGCGCCAGTGCTTCCTGATCCAGCAGCGTATGGCCCGAGCCACGCTGGATACGGGCCGAAAGCACATGCCCATGGCGGTCCATGGCAAAATGCAGCATGGGCACGCCTTCCTGATGGTCCGCCATAGCTTCTGCCGGATAGCGTTTATACCGCTCCAGACGAGCCAGAAGCGCCCCCTGCCATGTTGTCGGACTTTGGGACGCATGCGAGGACGACGCCCCCGGCGCAGGAGCCGCCTGATTTAAGGCGGGAGGCGCTTCCGCCGCAGGGGGAGCCGTGGTCTGATCCGCAGGCGGTGTTTTATCCGGAACCGGCTTTTTTAAAACCGGGGCAGGTTTGGATTTCTTCACAACCTTATGCAGCTTTTCCGGCTTAGGCACCGGAAAGGGCGGATTGGGTGCGGGGGATGGTGGCGCGGAAACCTTCGGCGGGTCTTCCGGCGCCGGGTCCGGCGAGGAGAGCGTTTGCTGTGGACCGGGCGGGACATCGGAGACGGGCGCCGGGGTGGAAACAGGTTCGGGGGCCAGATCAATCGCTATCGCGGCGGGAGGCGGTTCCGAAACCGGCACCTTAGCAGCAGGAAGACGCAGCATGGCCCCCACAACCCCGCCTGTCACAATCAACACCACCAACAGGGACACGCCCCAGCGGCGCTGCTCTTCCTTCCGTGCGCGCCGCATCTGTTCCGCGCGCCAGACGGCAAATGCGCCAGAGCGGGCGCTGACGGGACCGCTCCCATCAGTCAGGGTTGCACTCATGGGGCAGTCCCGGCTTCGGCCCCTTCCTCCTGCCCTTGCAGGTTGACCAGAGCGACCTTGAGGTATCCGGCAGAACGGAGCTTATCCATCACACCCATCAGCGTGCCGTAATCCACAGTCTTGTCCGCCCGCAGGAAAATACGCTGGTCCTTATTGCCTTTTGTCACACTGGCCAGTGCAGAAGGCAGGGCCTCCGCAGCAACGTCTTTTTCCCCCACCGCAAGGCCATGATCGGCTTTGACGGTCAGGAAGACCGGATCATCCGGTCGAGGGGCTGGCTTTTGGGTTGAGGAGGGCAGATCGACTGGCACATTCACGGTAGTCAACGGAGCTGTGACCATGAAAATGACCAGTAGCACCAACATGACATCAATAAACGGTGTGACGTTGATCTCATGCGCTTCCTTCAGCGTCTCGTCCGCATGCCGGATACGAATGGCCATATCCGCCCCCTATTCCGCCACGGCCTGCTGGTCACGCTGACTGAAACGCACCACCGTGCCCCGCGCCCGCTGGGAGCGCAGACGCCCCAGATCCCGCGAGACCAGACGCATGATGAGCGACGTAATATCCGCCACCTGCGCACGGCACCCGGCAGACTGGCGAGCAAGATGGTTGTAGATAATAACAGCAGGAATGGCCGCCACCAGCCCCAGCGCAGTCGCCAGAAGGGCCTCGGCAATACCGGGTGCCACAACCGCCAGACTGGTCGCCTTAGCTGCCGCGATCCCGGTGAAGGAGGACATAATGCCCCACACCGTACCAAACAGGCCAATAAACGGAGACGTCGCACCAATGGTAGCCAGTAGTCCGGTGCCACGCAGCAGGCGGCGGCCTTCTGCCGCTTCCAGCCGCTCCAGATGCAGGACGATACGCTCTTTCAGCCCCTCCTCATCATCCGGGATATCCACAGAGCGCATCCGCTCCGTTTCCGCTGCCACCACAAGAGTGCGGGCAATGCGGCAGTCCTGCGTAAGACCCTCACCGCGTTCCAGCGTTTCAGCCTGCTCCAGATTGTCTTCCGCCTGAGAAAGTTCCCGACGCACACGGACAATTTCCACAGTTTTTGCAATCAGGATGGTCCATGTCACCAGACTGGCAAAGGCAAGAAGCAGCATCACACAGCGCACAACCGGGCCTGCGTTCAAAAACATCTCCCATGGAGAAAGAGAGACGGCATTCACGACGGAAACGGGTGATGAGGGCATTCAAGGAATCCTGCGCGTTTACAACGATGTCAGGCGGGAAACCGTGCGGAAAAAAGCCGGATGACAGCTTTTCCCGCAGGGACAATCAGGCCAGCGATAACAAGGCGCCCACCATCATGCAAGTGAGAATCACTATCATATAGACAGAAATCTGTGCCCGGGTGGGCTCTGCCAAAGCGAGGTTCTGCAACACGCACGAACTTCCAACTGAAAAATCCGATATAACTTATTGAAATATCGTATGTTTCTAATCCCTCTTCAAAATGCTCACTTTTTTGTGTCCCTCCCTCCCCTGTGGCAACTGCGCCACACACCGGAAAAACGCCCCTTTTAGTTATTGATAATCATTTGCATCTTGACGTTTGAGATCATATCAAAAGGCCGCATTTCTTATCTTCACCATACGAACCGGCAGCATGGTTCATCAGGAGCACGACGCATGAGTCGCACAGAGTTGCCCCTTCCACCATCTCAAGGCATTGGCCTTCAGCTTGCTGTAGCTTTAGGTGTGTCTGTCGGGCTGGGCGCTACAGAACAAGCCCACGCAGACGATACGACTCAGCCCCCGCAGCCCGCAACGACCGACACCACCATCAAACTGCCAGCGGTGCGTGTGGGCGGCCATCATGACGATTCTGATGCAGCCTCTTACAGCGCTGGCAATACCAACAGCCAGACACTCAATATTTCCCGTATGCCCGGCTCCGTGCGTGATACGCCGCAGACCATTACGGTTGTGCCGCAGGAGCTGATGAAGCAGCAGCGGGCCTTTACGCTGGATCAGGCGCTCAGCAACGTGCCTGGCATTACGCTCTCCACAGGGGAAGGCGCGGGCGGCCTGAACGGGGACCAGTTCCGCATCCGCGGCTTACAGGCACGGCAGGATATCTATACGGACGGGCTGCGCGATTTTGGCACCTATACCCGCGATGTTTTCAATACGGAAAGCGTGGAAGTCATTAAAGGGCCATCAGGCGAGTATTTTGGCGCGGGGAACGTCGGCGGCGTCATTAATCAAAGCCAGAAACATGCGCATCTGGGAAATTCCTATAATTACGATCAGTCTTTTGGCAGCGGACCTCTGTTCCGGGGTGTTGGGGACATTAACTACCAGATCAATGATGACATGGCCATTCGTGTGAACGGCATGTTCAACAAGCAGGATGTGGTGGACCGAAACAATGTCACGTCCAACCGCTACGGCGCGGCTGTTGATTTCGGGGTAGGCCTGCGCAGCAAAACCTCCTGGCATCTGACGTGGCAGTGGCTGAACAGTGACAGCAAGCCGGATTATGGCGTCAGCATGATTCAGGTGAACGGCATTTACCGCCCGATCACGGAATATGGTGTGCCCCGCAACACCAGCTACACCCGTAGTTTCGACTTTGACCGCTCCAACATCCACACGCTGACCTCTGCGCTGAAGTCAGAAGTCTCTCGCTGGCTAACCATTACCAACGATACGCGGCTCAGCATGTATGACCGTGATTATACCGCCACCACACCAGCCGCCTGCTCCGGCGCGTGTGCGAACGCTATCCTTTCTGGCCAGAACTATGCCCTGCCGTATGGCGCAGGCGGTGGTGCGGCGTATCGTCAGGAAGGCTGGGGCGTGCAAAACGTGCTGATGGGACGCTCACAGTTCAAGACCGGCTTCATGCATCATGACGTCAAGGCGGGTGTTGACATCAACTATGCCAGTGATTCCCGCTGGCCGGGCAGCTTTACCAACCGCAACAACAACCAGACCATTATCAACCCCAGCTATAATTCTCCGGGCACGTCTCTCAGCTTCCCGGATTCCGGGTATGGCAACGCAAACGCGCGTGATCTGGGGCTGTTTTTTGCGGACCGTATCCAGCTGACCAAACAGCTCTCCCTGTTCGGCACCGGGCGCTGGGATTCCTTTAGCAGCACCTATTACAAACGCTCAACAGCATCGCAGGGGCGTGCAGAGCAGAAATCTGATCGCTGGAGCCCCTCCGCCAGCATCATGTATTCGCCCCTTAAAAACACCTCCTTCTACTTCACCTTTGCACGGTCTTATAAGCCTGTGGGCACAGACGTCTCCTCTCTGGTGACTGTCAAACCGCAGGCCGGGGACGTGGCGCAGAAGGGTGTGAACCTCTCCCCGCAGCGCAGCGATTTGTTTGAAGTGGGGAACAAGTCAGACTTCTTCCACAAACGCCTTGGCACAACGGTTGCATTCTTCCAGATCAGCGAAAACAATTCGCGCTACTATGACGTGAATGGCGATATGGAAACCGGTTTTTCTGATTCCGGTAGCGGACGCCGTGTGCGCGGTGTGGAACTGAGCGCGACTGGCAAGATCACGCAGGACTGGCAGGTTTTTGCCTCCTATTCCTACATGGACGGCATTGTAACCCACAGCACCACCGGGGATAATGGCAAGACGGCGCCACAGGTTCCGCATAACTCCATGTCTGTCTGGAGTTCCTATGACCTTTCCCGCCTGATTCTGAACCCCGAGTGGGGGACGCTGAAAATTGGCGGTGGAGCCCAGTATTCTTCCGCTTACTGGGCCGGTCCGGATACGACAAACACGGCCCGTATTCCGCATAACTTCGTGCTGAACGGCATGCTGTCCTGGGATTTCAAGCATTATCGTGTGTCCTTCAATGCCAACAATATTACCAACCGCCTGAACTACTCCTCCTCCTTCTCCGGCTCCCGCGTGGTTCCGGCGTCCGGGCGGTATTTCATCGGCAACGTTGGGGTGTCGTTCTAACCCTATGACACTGGTTCTGGCTGAACGCCCGAAGGAGAGGGGGGCTTCTTCTCCCTCCGCCTCCCCGGCCCCTCTCTCCCCTGTCACCATGCAGTTGCTTTTAGGCCAGATCTGTCTGGACAAGGGGAAACCTGCCGAAGCCTTCAGTCTGTTTGAGGTTGCGTCCCGCTCGGGTGACCCGCGCGCCCTGAACATGCTGGGCCGCGCCTATGAGCGCGGCTGGGGTGTGGCACGCAACCCGGCGGCAGCCTGCGCCTATTTTACGCAGGCCGCTGCCGATGGGGATGGATGGGCCATGTTCAACCTCGCAGACCTGTATCTGGCTGGCGAGGGTGTCCCTCAGGACATCAGAAAAGCTTACTCTCTTTATATTTCCGCCGCACAGAACGGTGTTTCAAAAGCTTTCAACATGCTGGGGGTCATTGCAGAAAGTGGCAGTCTCCCCGAGCTTGAACCGGAAAAAGCGCAGGATTTCTTTCTGGCCGCGGCCCAGTCCAGAGATTGCTGGGGGTATCTCAACTTAGCCCGCAACGATTTATCTTCCGGCCGCACCGAAGCTGCCATAAAGTGGTTTTCCCGCGCTCTGGAAGAGGGATTTCGTGATGTGTTCAAAGCTCTTGAAACTCTGCTGCAGGATCATCCAGACCCACGCCTGCGCGCCATTGCAGAACAGGCTGGCCAGCGCTGGCGGGCTGCCACTGCGCGCTGATACACCTTTGTCCCTCTAACCGCGTATATGCCCCCACAGGATGACGTTTTCCATGAATCTGGTCATTAAGAAATATTCGACCCCGCTGATTACGGGCCTGTTTCTTGTTTCCGCCATTTCCGGCACGGCGTTGTTTTTCCACTGGCAGTCCGGCTGGTTCCATTCCATGCATATCTGGCTGAGCATGGTGCTGCTGCTGCCATTCTTTTTGCATCTGTGGCGCAACTGGTCTCAGTTTTTGCTGTATTTCCGCAATAAATCGATGCTGGCAGCCTGCCTGCTCTCCTTTGTAGCCGCAGGGGGATTTATGCTGACCTCCGGACACAGGGGCGGCAATCCGGCCATGCGCGTCTTCCCTGTGCTGACGCAGGCTCCGCTGACGGATCTGGCCCCCCTCCTGCATCGCTCCCCGGATGCTCTGGTTGAACGCCTGACCCACTCTGGCTACACAGTCCATGATACGACCGACACACTGGACCAGATTGCTGCGGCCAGTGGGCAGCAGGCCTCTGCCATTTTGCTTAGTCTGCTCCCGCAGCAGCATGATGGTGGCGCACACCGCCACGGCAACAGACAACCTTCCTGAACGGACTTCGCCCTCATGCTTGTTCATATCCCCAATGTTCTGACACCAGAAGAAGTGTCCTATTGCCGCGCCACACTGGAGAAATCCGAATGGGTTGATGGCAAGGTGACGGCGGGGGACCAGTCCGCCAAGGCGAAATTCAACCTTCAGATCCCGCAGGACAGCGCGGAAGGGCGGGAACTGGGCGAGATCATTCTCCGCGCCCTGGGCCGCAACCCCACCTTCAACAGCGCCGCCCTGCCGCTGCGTGTCTTTCCGCCGCTTTTCAACCGGTATGATGAGGGCATGCGCTTCCACGCTCATGTGGACAATGCCATCCGCCCCGTGCCGGGCACTGGCTTTCGGATGCGGACGGATGTGTCCTCCACGCTGTTCCTGAGCGAGATGGAAGAGTATGACGGTGGCGAGCTGATGATTCAGGATACGTTTGGCGTGCAGAGCGTCCGCTTTCCTGCCGGAGATATGGTGCTCTATCCTTCCAGCAGCCTGCATAGTGTCAGCCCGGTTACGCGCGGTTCACGCTGGGCCTCGTTCTTCTGGTCCCAGTCCATGGTGCCGGATGATACACAACGCACCCTGCTCTACCAGTTTGACCTCTCCATTATAGAAACCCGCAAACTTCTGCCGGATGATAGCGCCGCCGTGCTGGGGCTGACCTCCACCTATCACAACCTGTTGAGACAATGGGCGCAGCTCTGACGCGCCACCGGGGTCGCATCCAACCCCTGACAACCGGATTTATGGCATTATCAGCCTGAGTTATCAGGGGCCTATTTTGGCCTCCCATTCGGCTTTTTCAGCCCTGCCCTCCCTTGCCAGACGAAGCGATCTGCCTATGGTCTGATACACCTGCTTTTTCAGGCAGGCGCCATAAGCAGGGAGTTTCAATCCATTGGTCACGCCGCAGCCCGTTGATACAACACTGACTCAGGCCGCAGTTTTCCTCGTCCTGACACTGAACGAGGATGAGTCCGTTAATCCGCAGGTGGTGGACCTGCTTGCAGACCTCTCCTCCCTCGTGCGCGGAGTAGGCTTCCGCATTCCCGATGGCCGGCTGAGCTGCATTACCGGGATTGGCTCCCACGCGTGGGACCGCCTGTTCGGCCAGCCCTGCCCCAAGGAGCTGCACCCGTTTCAGGAAATCAACGGCGTGCATCACGCCCCTTCCACACCGGGCGATTTCCTCTTCCATATCCGCGCCACCCGCATGGATCTGTGCTTTGAACTGGCCGCCGCCATTGTCTCCCGGCTGGAAGGGGCCGCCGTGGTGATTGATGAGGTGCATGGCTTCAAATATTTCGACTCCCGTGACCTGCTTGGTTTTGTGGACGGCACGGAAAACCCGGAAGGTCAGGCTGCCAAAGTTGCAACCCTGATTGGCAATGAAGACCCTGACTTTGCAGGCGGCAGCTATGTAATTGTACAGAAATATCTGCATAACCTGAAGAAGTGGGACGCTATTCCCACTGAAGTTCAGGAACATATCATTGGCCGCAAGAAGGTTTCTGATATCGAGCTGCAGGACGCCGCCAAGCCCAGCTATGCGCATAATGTGCTGACCAATATTGAAGAAAATGGCCAGCAGCTTCAGATCGTGCGGGACAACATGCCGTTTGGAGAAGTGGGCAAAGGCGAGTTTGGCACCTACTTTATCGGCTATTCCTGCTCCCCGGCCCGCACGGAACAAATGCTGCAAAACATGTTTGTAGGGAAACCTGCCGGGAATTACGACAGGCTTCTCGATGTCAGCACCGCTGTCACCGGGACGCTGTTTTTTATCCCGACGTCAGACTTCCTCGATAACGCCGCCGATATGGCCAGCGACACTGCGGAACCTGCCCCCTCCGCACCGACCGATACACAAACGCCCGAGGCCGCCCCGCAGGATGGCTCTCTTGGCATTGGCTCCCTGAAGTAAGGACACGTACGATGAACAATCTGCATAAACATCTGGCTCCTGTCTCCAGCGCCGCCTGGGCGGAAATTGAGGAAGAAGCCGCCCGCACCATCCGCCGCAATCTGGCGGGCCGCCGCGTGGTGGATACGTCCGAACCCAAAGGCACCGCCTTTTCTGGCGTGGGCACGGGTCGGGCCACCGCCCTTGCCACGCCGGACGATGGTATTCGTGCGGTCAAGCGCGAAGTTCTGCCGCCGGTGGAAGTGCGCGTGCCCTTCACCCTCTCCCGCGAGGAGATTGACGCGGTAGAACGGGGCGCGCTGGATGCCGACTGGCAGCCGGTGAAAGATGCCGCGCAAAAAATTGCATTCTTTGAAGATCGCGCCATTTTCAATGGCTATGAAGCCGCTGGGATGGCCGGCATCCGTGGACGCAGCTCCAACGCCCATCTCAAACTACCCACATCTGCCAAGAACTATCCGGGTGTAGTAGCTGATGCACTGAGCAGCCTGCGCCTTGCGGGCGTGAATGGCCCCTATTCACTCGTTCTGGGTGCGCAGGCCTATCAGGCCGTGACAGGCGGTGGGGATGATGGCTATCCGATTATCAAGCACATTGAGAGCATGATTGACGGCAAGATCATCTGGGCACCGGCTATCGAGGGCGCGTTCCTTATCTCCATGCGCGGGGGTGATCTGGCGCTGGATATCGGGCAGGATTTCTCCATCGGTTATCTGAGCCACACAGCCACCACCGTGGAACTCTACCTGCAGGAAAGCTTCCTGTTCCGCGTTCTGACGGATGAAGCCACAGTCGTTATTGACTAAAAACCGTTTCGCCGTAGCCCCACCTGTGACAGCGGGGCTACGCGCAACACCCGGAAAGCAACTTTCCTACGCCTCCATCCGCCTTATACTTTAACGGCCCATATGCGGGTCCGTGCGGCTTGGTTTTCCATTTTCCATATGCCCGGCTAGCTGTATGAGCAGACTGCCATCATGCGCATCATACACACTCAGATCATACCAGTTGTCCGATGCTGGAAGCTGCCATGATGTTTCTGTTGCCGCCCCTGATGGCACCGTGACGGTATGCTTGAGATGGTTGTAACCATCCTCAATTCGCAGCATGCGGGCTGTCTGGCCGAGATTGCGCAAGGATAGAAAGACGCTGCTTTGGGCAGGGTCATAACGCAGGCTACAGTCCGGCATATCCTGACCATAAAACGCCCGAAAGAACCCGTTCGGCCCATGCACCGTTATCGGCTGGTCCGCTTTGGCCTCCAGAGGCACCGACAGGCTCTGGCCTGCTGCAAGCGTATAATGGCGGCCTGTCTGGCCGTTCCTGATGCGGAGCACAACGCCCTGCGTGCCCTCATTAGCAAGCTCCAACACTCCATTAGCCCGCCTGTTAGCATGCAGCACATAGGGCAGAGCGCGGGCCGGACGCTGCCCGGTTTCCTGCTTTGGCATAGTTTGCCGGGCAGGCACTATCGGTTTGGGCAAGGCGCAGGATTTGCGTGTGTCTGCCAGATAGGTGTCTGTGCGGGGCAGAGATGCTTCCCACTGGCGGTTCGTCTGCGCGAAGTCGAAGAGGGATGTCATATCCCCGCACACACTGCGTCGCCATGGTGTAATGTTGGGGCACTGTACGCCAAAACGTGCTTCCAGAAAACGCAAAACGGACGTGTGGTCGAAAACCTGTGAGTTGACCCACCCACCTTTGGTCCACGGAGAGATAACCAGAGCGGGCACGCGTGGCCCCAGTCCGACGGGCTGGTCGTAATAGCTTTCCCCATCAGTCGAAACCGTGCACATCCCCTGCTGCGCATGCAGCGCCGGAATTGGGGGCGGAACATGATCAAAAAAGCCGTCATTTTCATCATAATTCAGAATGAAAACCGTTTTAGCCCAGACATCCGGATGCCGAACAAATACATCCATCAGCTGGGAAATCAGATATTCGCCATAACCCGGCGGCGCGTTGGGATGTTCACTCAGGGCGATGGGCGGCACGATCCATGAGACCTGCGGCAGTGTGCCTTGCGCCACATCGCGCTCAAACGCGGCAATCAGATAACGTCCTTCTGTATCCTGCATGTCAGCAGGGCCAGAGCCGTCTACAATACTGCGCGCCCCACGATACGCCCACGTATCCTTCCCGACAGAGCGGAATGCCGCGAAAGACGCCAGAGGGTTATCACCAAAGTTGTCGTATTCCTGATACACTTTCCAGGACACACCTGCCTCCTGAAGTTTTTCAGGATAGGTCGTCCAGTCAAACGGCTTAAAATCGGCACGGTCATGCGCCATGTCGGCAGACCAGTTGCCGTCATCAACATTTTCTATGGCCTGCTTGCCGGCATTGCCCACAGCCAAGCCATTGGTGCCGGTGAAGAAATAGAGGCGGTTCGGATTTGTCGGCCCGAAAATGGACGCGTGATAGGCATCGCAGATCGTAAAAGCATCTGCCAGAGCGTAGTAATAAGGAATTTCCTGACGGGTAAAATGCCCCATGGTCATGGGCGTTTTATGCGGCACCCATGTATCCCAGTTATTCCATTCGGCCTGCGTATTTTTCCAGCTATGGTCCAGACTGGCCAGACAGGCGCTGGAAGTATGCGCTGTATTAAACAGGAAAGGCAGCACGTGGCCGCCTTTTCCGTCAGGCTGCGCGAAAATGCTTTTTCCATCAGACTGTTTTTCAGCCCGTGGATCTCCATAACCACGCACGCCTTGCAGACAGCCGAAGTAGTGATCGAAAGATCGGTTCTCCTGCATCAGGATAACCACATGCTCCACATCCCGAATGGTGCCGGTTGCCGCGTTGGGCGCCACGGCAAGCGCCCGCTTGAGGTTTTCCGGCAGGGCGGCCCCCGCTGTTGCAGCCGCACCAAACTTTAGAAACTGGCGACGATTAGGGGCACGAAGCATGGAATTATCCGTCACAGAAGACATAAAACAGAATGTAAAAAACGGTTTTAGAAATGCTTACGCACGGTAAAGAACACCATCCGCGGAGAACCTGCCTGAAGTGTTTGCAGGCTGCCGGTCGGGTCAGTCGGGCGGAAACCGGCACTCCCCACAGTCGCCACATAGCGTTTATTGAACAGGTTGGTCACGTTAATCTGCATGTCCAGACCGCGTAGTGCCCAGTTCTGGCTATGGAAGCGATAACCGACATTCAGGTTGAAGATGTCGTTCGGTTTGATCCACTGGTCGTTGGTATAAGTATAAGTCCGGCGGCCCTGATATTGCATGCCGAAATTACCCCAGATTGACCCATCATCGTAACTGATCTGAACGTTTGCCAGATTCCGCGGCATGGCCACCACGCTCTTGCCGCGCGTGTTGTAAGTGACGCCACCCGTTGTCAGATCATCATTATAAGTCGACTGGTTATAGGCGTAGGAGACATACAGGGACCAGTTATCGGTAAAGTGGTAGTTGAATGCAGCATCAATACCACGGGCTGTCACACCGCCACCATTGACCAGAATGCTGGGAATCCCCTGCACGTTGTTGGTTGCATTTGGAGTGATGGACAGAAGGCGGTTTTCAAATTCAATGTAATAGCCGGTCAGAGACGCCTGAATACGGCGGTTATGGAAGCGATACCCGATTTCCTCACTATAAGACATTTCCGGACGCAGAGAATTTTTCGTTGCGGCATAGGCCGCACTCGTCATGGCGAACGGGCTGGTTGCACCAGTAGAGGAGTTGTCAAAGGCCGCCATGTTTCTTGCAAAATCTGCAAAAATTTCATTATGCTTGTTAATACGGTAATTGGCACCAATCTGCGGCAGGAAGCCGTTGGCAGACGTAATGGAACCACCGGCATAGGTATTGGTCGCCACCGGCACGCCCATCTCGCTCCCTTCCAGCTGGCGGCCACGGTTATCCACCACCAGAGATTTGAAGCCATAATTCAGCTTCAGCGCCGGAGTAATCTGCCAGGTATCCTGCAAGTGGAACTGATAGGTTTTGGTATTGAATGCACTCTGCCACTGGGTTGCGAAGGAATTACCCCGGAACCAGTGAACGGAACTACCCGTATACCCGCTTTCGCTCAGCGGATAGAAGCGACGCGCCTGCTCAAAATCGTTATTTTCAAACCAGAAGCCACCCTCAATCGTATGATGACCAATTTCGTATGACAGGCTGCCAATAAAGCCTTCACGATGAATATCATATTCCGTGGTGCGCACCGAAAGCGGAGACCCACCCAGAGACTCAGGCGTTGGCGTGTAGGGGGTCGCGTAAATCCCTTCACCCGTATTGGTATGACCGTAAACGGTTGCGGAGCCTTTCAGGCGATCAGTCAGTTTGAAATCAAGCTTGCCATACCCAAGCACGTCTTCACGCAGACCCGCTGAGTTATAGTAGGACTGATCCTGATCCTTGATCCCTGCCGGAAAGGCTGTGCCGTTCTGGTAGGCTCTGGCGATATCTTTAGCCAGACCATAGTTATTGGTAATATTATCGAGCTTATAACCGATTGTGCGGATCTGCTCTTTTGAAATATCCTGATAATCATTTTCGGCGCGCTGGCTGTAATCTCCAAACAGCGTCAGCTTGACCTTATCACCCAGCGGTTGCACGAATTTGGCGTTAGCCTGCTGCTGCTGCTGAATCCCCTTGCCTTTCCACTTGTTGCCATCCTGATAATCATAAGACACATACAGGCGGCCACCACCGGGAAGCGTGCCGCTATTGACGCGCGCAAACGTGCGCCAGGTACCGTAGGAGCCGCCTGTAGCTGCCACATCCGCACCAAATTTTTCGGTCGGGTCGATAGATGTAAATTCGAGCGCGCCGCCAAGGTCATTAGAGGCCGCAACGCCTACGGAGCCAGCCCCCTGCGCCAGTGTCGCCGTTCCATTATTTTCTGTTTGCAGAGCACGACCAATAGAAAGGCCGTTATCATTCCCGTAGGCCAGATTGCCCAGCGGAATACCATCCATAGTGAAGCCAAGGCGGCTCTGGTCAAACCCACGGATAATGATCTGCTGGGACCATTCATAAGATCCCAGCGCATCGGATGACGTAAACATGACGCCCGGCAGTTTAGACAGGGTCTTCAGGGGGCTGGTGCCGGGAGCCACCTGTTGCAAAGCCATATGGGAGAGCTTTTGCGTCTCACGGGCAGCCCCCGCACCCATGACAACAATGGACTCAGCTTTATCATCCTGCGTGGATGCCACTTTTACCTTTTGGGGAGCTTGTGCGGTTTTGCTTTTGGCTGCCGGTTTGGTGCTTGCCTGCTCAACCTTTCCGGGCTGGGTGGTGGCTGAGACAGTTTCAGCCCTGGCATAATGAAACAGTAAGGAACTCATACATGTTGTCAGAAGCAGCAGTTTGTTCTGTTTCATACAGCGCGATCCCTCATGCCGAGGCTCCCAATAGGGGGTTAGATAACGCTGCGCAGCCTATCGTCTTGTTTTGGTGTGTGTGTTGTAGTTTGATGACGTTACAATGACAGTTTGATGTCACATATTCGAAATAAAAGTAGAAAGATTTTCAACAGTCTGGGCTTATGAAATAGCGAGTTGTATGGCGGCATCCTGCCTGACTGTAAAACTCTATACCGGCCGCTATTTAAAATAGTTTTTATAACCGAAGTTTTACAAATTCAGTCTCTTTTAAGAAAATACGTATAGGCCTGATGCGACAGTGTATTCAGCACTTTGATACCCGCCTGCTCATCCGGCAGGTCAGATGTCAGCACCACCAGAATATAGCGTTTGCCATCTGGCAGGGTGACAATGGCGGCATCATTCCGCACGCCATCAACCCAGCCGGTTTTGTGTGCCACGGGTGTGCCTGCAGGCAGGCCGGGGGGAATGATGTCATTAAATTTCTGCCCCAGCATAATCTGGATCATGCTCTGGCTTTGCGCCTTACCCACAATCTGACCGCTATCCAGCTTTTGCAGAAAGTCGCCTAACCCGCGCGCTGACACCCGGTTCCGAATTCCCTGATCGTTGGCATCAAAATCTTCAATCATGCGACCAAAGACGATGCCGTTAAGGCTCTGAGCTTTCACGACCGAGCGGATGGGCAACACCCCCAGCTTTTCAATCAGCAGGTTGGTTGCCAGATTACTGCTATACTGGATCATCACGCGCAGAAGTTCTGAAACCGGCACCGGCTTGCCTGCCTGCGCGTAAAGAGGGTCATAAGAATCCTCTTTCTGCTCGAGCGCAAAGCTCCCCTTCCCCACCAGAGAATGAAAATGGTTGTGGACTGTAATGGTGTCCTCTGGGCGCAAGGTACCTTTTGTAAAGGCTTCATAGGCTGCATCCAGCACAAACAGCTTGATGGTGCTGGCCGCATTAATCAGATCATCACAGTTCAGGCACACATCTGGCGCCTGACCACTGCGCGCCGCATAAACCGCAAAGTGCCCCGGCTGCTTCGTGACAGTTTTCGCCATGATCTGCGCCAGCGGCTCTGTAGCCGCAGGAGAAGCCGCGCTGGCCAGAGGAGACTGCAGGACGACTCCGGCTAAAAACGCTTTTGTCAGAACGATGGAAATTCTCCGCGCCTTCATCATCTTTTTCCTATTTGGTCTGTCATACACCATACCGTGCTGCCTATAAGCGTTTTAGGACGATACCCTTTCTGATCAGGGCTTATGAGACGTCAGCGTGCGACCAAAGAACGTATCCATCCACATATAGGCCGTCAGCCAGTCCTGCATGCGCAGAAAGGTGTGACGCTCATTGGGAAAGGAATGTTCCTCATACGGCACACCCTGCTCTGACAGCAGTTTTGCCAGAAGGGTCGATTGCTCAAATTCCACGTTATAATCATCATCCCCATGCACCAGAAGAACCGGCGCGTGCCAGTGGGCAATATCCGCCGCGGGAGAGGACTGCCATTCCACTTCATGCGCCTTTCTGTTCTCCTCAGGAGAAAGGCCATATGTGTCAGGGTCGATCATATCATGCACGCCATGAAAATCAGCGCCGGCAGCAAAAACATCACTGTTGCGAGCCAGAGCGAGTGCAGTCAGATAGCCGCCCCAACTTCCACCCCAGATGCCGATACGGGCGGGATCAATATCCGCTCTGGTTTTGAGATACGTGGCAGCAGCAAAGACATCCCGATATTCACTGGCTCCACGTCCGCCGGTTTCAGGAGCATTCCGAAAGGCTTCGCCGTAGCCTGTCCCGCTCCGGTAATTGACGGACAGAACAACATAACCTTGCGCCGCCAAGGTCTGGTTCATGGCATAAGCGTTGGAATAATAATCCATACCATTAAAGGCCGGGAGCGTCTGGCGGTGTGGCCCTCCATGCACAAACACCAGTGCAGGTCGCAGTGTTTTGGTATTGCCCTCCGGAACAAAAAGCTGTCCATGCACCTCCACGCCATCTGCGCTGTGGAATACAACCACTTGCGGCGTCACAAAATGCACATCTGACGGCGCTTGCGGAGAAACAAGCGGGGTGCTTGCGTCCTCTGGCCCGACCACCACCGGATGCGCTGTCTGTGTGATATTGGCGGCGATCACGCCCACCTTTCCTCCGGCTACAGCAAGGTCTGTTTCCATATCCTCAGTGTGGGTCAAACGCTGGGGAGAAGACCCATCCAGAGCCTGCCGCCATGCATGCCAGGAATCCACATTGCCGACATTGCTCGTGTAAAAAAGCGTCTTGCGATCCTGAGATAACCGATAGGCTGAGACTTCCGCCTTATCTGGCGTCAGACAGGTCGGGATCCCTGTGCCGGATGCAGCCACGGTACAAACCCGCATCCAGCCGCTTCCTTCCCACGGGAAGAGCAGATGGGCGTTATCAGACCACAGCAGGCTGCTTCCCTCAGGCACAGCAAACCGTGCACCCGTCCCGGCAGGAGGTGTCCACACCACATGGTCCGTATTACTGGCCAGATCATAAACATGCAGAGACCAGAAGGATCCTTTTTCAGTCTTCTTATCAGTCAGCGGCCTGTGCTCCCGCACAAACGCCACAGAATGACCATCCGGAGAAAATGTCGGCAGACTATCTTGCCCCAGCGCTGGGGCAAGAAATGTCATGATCGCCGTTTTGACGTGCCATAACCCGATGAGCGCATGGCTGCCCCTGTCCAGCGTGAAGATCAGCGCCGAGCCATCTGGTGCCCATTGCAGGGACGTCAGGCTCCCCGGCACGCTCATGACCTCTTTTGCCACCTTGCCAACGGGGGCCAGAAACAGAGAGCCTTTGCGCGAGAACGCCAGCGTCGCCCCATCTGGAGAGAAAGTGGGATTCCAGCCTTCCCCTATCCGCATCTGCCTGCCACTTTCCAGAACTACATTCACACTCTGATGCGTTCCTGTTTCTGAAAGGTTCGGGTTAGGAGAAGAGGCATCCGGAAATTCCGGGTCGCCTCCCTCCACGTAGGCCAGCGTCTTGCCGTTGGGGGAAAGCGCCACACCCCATAAATTGGTTCCGTCATCCTGCGTAAAATGCGTCAGGGCTTTTGGTGTACCTGCCGCATCCGCTGCCAGAATATTCCGCACACCATTGCGTTTTTCCACCCACGCAAACCGCTTCGCGTTGCTGGCGCCGACCAGATTTGTGGCAAACGGCATGGACAGAAGTGCTGCGATCTGATGGCGGGCTCCGGCCTCATCAAGCGGCGCAGCACTTGCCAGAGAGGCAGAGTATAAACCACCAGTAAGAAGGGCTGCGGCAAAGGCAGAACGGATCATCATAATTATTTTCCCGCCAGATTTGTGAAAATTTCTTCTTCTACTCTGGAGAAAGAAGAATACTGCCCGGGTTTCTCCTGCTCATAGTCAGGGTAGCCGTCTGCGGCAAACAGATAGGCCTCTCCGTTTTGCGGATTATACCAGAAGCCGGAATGGAGGCCGTAAGCCTCCCCCAGATGGCCACGCAGGCCGCCCTGATAGCCAATATAGGGGATGGCGGGCTTTCCATTGGTGTCTTTTGTGCCTGTCAGCGTGAACAGGCTCAGGCCATAGGTGCTGAGCGGGTACGGGCAGACGCCATTCTTGCCATTAAATGTCCAGGTGGGTGTTTCCATCGCCTCAATGCTTTGCGGAGCCAGAAGCCTGACACCATCAAGCATGCCGCGCTGGATCATGAATTGTGCCAGACGTGTGAGCCCCTGCAAAGAAATACGGAGCCCACCCTGTGGAGAAAATACGCTTCCATTACTGCCAATTTTGTAGGACGCCAAATCCTCTTTGCTCCAGCCTTTAAGAGGCTGGCCATCAACTGCTGCCTCATAACCTGAGGGCACATGCTGATAAAGCGTGGCCAGACGCTCCGGATGCTCCAGCTCCGCGACGTTATAGCCACCGTCAATTTTCAACGGTTCCAGAACATGGTGCTTCTGATAGCGGTCAAACCGCTCCCCGCTGACCCGCTCGATGATGGTACCGACAAGCCCGTAGCACAGGTTGCAATAGGTAAAATATGTTCCGGGTTCGTGGCTATCATGAAAAGAGAAATGATAGTCCTGGCTCCCGGGTTTATGACTTTCATCAAAAAAATCACGCATAGCCTTGCCCGGCGGCAGGACATACACATCGCCATCCCGAAGGGTGGAGGTATGGTTTAAAAGCATCCGAACGGTAATGGGCGTTGTGGGAAAATCCGGATTGCGCAAAGGAAAACCGAGATACTCCGAGACGTCATGATTGAGATTGATCTTGCCCTGCTCAACCAGTTCCATCAGCCCGATAGTGGTCACCACCTTGGAGATGGACGCAATACGAAAGAGAGTTTCTTGCTTAACCGGAACAGTTTGGGCGCCATCACGCCGCGCAAACCCGCCATAATACTGGTAAACAGGCTGACCGTGTTCCAGCTTGACGGCAGCGAGTGCTGCCAGAGGCTGACTTTCACCGTGCGTTAACACGGCATCCATTTTTTTATCGGTCGCGGTTTGCGCCAGAGCTGTTGTGCTGAAAAACGCCAGAGCCAGAGCGGAACAGACTTTAAATTTCATAGCGTTTTTCCTTTTGGATACAAGACAGCATGATGTCTGGCTGCGGCCTGAACGGCTTTTGCAGAAAACGGAAGGGGCTGCATAGCGCCCTTAAGCCAGAGTTGCAGAACATCCGCATAATGCCCGCTGTCCGGCAACGCAGACTGACCGGGGAAGTTAAGGAACAGCGAGTTGTCCCACCCCCCGACATCACACACCATCAGATAACTGGCCCCGCCTGTTACAGCATACGGATTATGGCCCTGCGCAAGCGCTGTTTCTGATACGTCCGGATTATACCAGCGCGCCATGACCGTGTATGGGTCTCCCCCACTCCGGGCCGTTTCTCCCCCTATGGGCAGAAACGCTTCTGCTACCGCTTTTACGCCATGGAGCGGGTGACGAAGCTGCACGGTATGCAGACTGCCCCACTGCCATGCCGCTGCCACCGGCCCCAGACGGTCACGCAACTCTTCCACGGCCTGCTGAAACGCTTTGACAAGCAGGGCATCACGCTGCGCCTCGGGCTTTTGCAGGAGAGCCAGAAGAACAGACGCATTGAGCGGTTGAGGCAAAAGAGCACGCAATTTTTCCGGCACCAAAGCCTGATAGAATAGAGTATTCAGCCGGGTCCACCACACCTCATACAACGCGGCGGCAGCACTTGTCGCCTCTACGCGCCCATCCCAGCGGCGCAGCAACGCGGCTTCTGCCTGCACGGACGCAGGCACTTCCGGCAGAAGTTGCACCACGGACAAAGCCAGATGAGAGAGCGTATCATGCTGCAACGCCACGCTATCCGCTACTGTGGCATGCGGAGAGGCCTGAAGGACTTCTGCAACACGCTCGTAACGGTAAGGATCTTTCCATTCGTAACTGACGCAGCGTTCCTCATATGGATAATCCGAGGGCAGATTGAGTTCGTTAGAGGTGCCAAACCAGCCACGGGCGGGATTGAAACTGTTAGGAAGCACATCCAGCGGCTGGAGGCCCTTCCAGTCATACCGCCCATCACCCGGCGCTGGCAGCAGGCCATCATAGCCGTTGCGGCGTTCCGGCAGTCCGCCTGCGGCCTGCCAGCCGATATTTCCAGCGGTATCCGCATAGGTGAAATTTGTTGGACTGGTATGGAGTTTCAGAGCTTTTCGGAAACTATCCCAGTCGCTGGCAAGATTGATGCCGATATTGGCGAGCATGCCGTTCGCACCCGGATAGAGCCATGTGGCGGAAACTGCCACTGCCCTGTTTCGCGCAGCATCGGCGGAAACAACCGGCCCCTGTGCTGCATAACGCAGGGTGACGTTTTGCGCAGGCCCACCGCGCACAGCAATGGAGATCTCCTCATGCTCCATTTCCACCCAGCGCCCGTTATGAAAATAGCGGTCAGGATGGTTGGGATGCGTGCGCAGGATGAACAGATCTTCCTGATCGATATGAAAATTGGTGCGCCCAAAAGCAAAATGCGCGTTATGGCCCTGCATGACGCCCGGCATACCCGGTGCCCCGCCGCCAATAACATCCAGCCCCGGCGCTGTCAGATGGATGACATGACGCGGGCCGGGTGAGCCGAAACTGAGATGCGGGTCATTCGCCAGAATGGGCCGAGCAGTGGCCGTGCGCGTAGGCGCAATGACCCACGCATTACTACCCTCATTGGCGCGCCGGTGGTCGCCCTCACTGGGTGACTGCACCGCATGGAGGCCGGAAAGAGAGGGGCCATCTTGCAAAACACCAAACAGGCCCAGATCCTGCTCCGTAACAGCATGCACATCCAGCCCATCCGGCACCCTAAGCGTATGGGCAGGGCGTAAGGGCTGGATCAGCGCGTCATAGGCCAGTGCGTCCTGCGCCGCCAGTTGTGCGCGGCGGATTTCGGCTTTGGTATTCCCCGTTGCTTCCGCCCGGATACGCACCAGATCCAGAACATCCCACTCAAGAGGATGGTAGGAAAAAATATCGAATTCTTCCGGTAGTTTTTCTTCACCCGCGTTTATGTGGGCAAGATAGGCGTTGATCCCCACCACATAGGAACGGGCGCAAGCCTGCACGGTGGGCGGCAACGCTGCAAACTCTGCCTGTGCATCACCCCGGAACAAGAACAGTCTGCTTGCCGTATCTGACGGCACACAATCAGGCCCGTAAACTTCCGCCAGTCTGCCCAGAGCCCGACGATATTCAAAATCGAGCTGCCACAACCTGTCCCGCGCAATCAGGTAGCCATTTGCAAAAAACGCATCCGGCACAGAAGCGGCCCGCACATGCGGCACGCCCCACTGGTCCTCCAGCACCTCGACCGGTGCATCCAGCCCCATCAAACTGGAAGCTGCACCTTTCCTAGCCAGAGCGCGGAAGCTAAGCCCTGCCAACCCGGCAGCAGCACCCCCAAGCAAAACATGACGGCGGGTGAGCAGGGAGGCGTGTCTCATCTTACGGCTGCATCTCTTCAACAAGGTCCCGAATGGTCAGGGCGGACCCGCAGGAAAGCGTGAACCCCAAAGCCCCATGACCGACATTGAGCAGCAGGTTACGCCATTGCGTCCGCTCCACCAAAGGCACCCCTGTAGGCGTGGCAGGCCGCATCCCTGCCCATGTGTCAGCGGACGCGTAAGGCCCGGCGGCCGGCAACGTTTCCTCTGCCAGATGTTTCAGCGAGGCGATGCGGCGCGGATCAGGCAAGGCATTCAGCGCGCCAATATCGACCATGGCGGCAATACGCAGCCGATCGCCCAGACGGGCATACACAACGCGGTTGTCATAATCTGTGACACTTACATCAGGCAGCACGGCCGGATCTGCCTCCACGGTCAGACTGTAGCCTTTCAGCCCGTAGAGAGGCAGTCTTTGACCCAGTGGCTGCATCAGATCACGGGAGGCCAGTCCTGCCGCCAGAACCACAAGGTCTGTCTGCCACACCGCCCCGTTGATCCGTACCCGGCACCGGCCGCTCTGGTCATCCTCAAGTGTGCCATCGCCTTTTACAAGCTGAAAATCTTTGCTCTGTTGAAGGGATTTGAGAAGCGCCTGACAGAACAGATAGCAATCCGCCACCTCATCATCGGGAGAAAAAATACCGCCTGCCAGTGTGGGCGCAAGACCCGCAAAAGCTGGTTCTACCTGCGCACATTCCGCCGGGGTCAGAACCTGTTCCTGCTGCGGGTTACTGATAGATTTGGCTGCTTTGGAAAACTTGTGTGCGTTCCGATACACAACCAGCTTGCCGGGCTTCCGCCACAAAAAGTCATCCAGCCCGTCCTGCCGCCACTGGTTTAAAGCCTGTTGCCCCTGCAGGGCGAGCGCCAAAAGCCTGGCTGCGTTGGCCTTGTTGGTTCTGGCATTGCAGGCCAGTAGAAAATCCGCCAGCCATCGCCACAGCTTCCAATCGAGCCGAAGCCTGAGAGAAATGGGAGAGTCGGGCTGAAGCATCCATGAGAGCGCTTCCAGCGGAATTCCGGCATCCGCCAGGGGCCGCACATAGCGGTAGCTCAGCTGGCCGCCGTTGCCAAAACTGGCCTGCTCACCAACATGGTCTTCCCGCTCTACCAGCGTCACGCTGTGTCCAGCCTGAATGAGCGCATAAGCGGTTGTCAGGCCAATAACGCCGCCACCCACTACCGTGATTGTCCGCTTTGCAGGCATAAAAACCACCGATCCCTTATGATCATGATGAGCCCGCTCAAACATGCGCATGCCATGTTCCGGGATCTTCTCAGAAGAAAATCTAAAAACAGATCCCCCGGCATGCCATTTAAAAAATGCCTGCCCCCCTTAACCTCAGGTTAAGTCCCATCGGACAGTCCTTCCCCTATGGCCCAGCCTCCGGCAAACCCAGAGCCTCCCCGACTGCCGTTGCCACATCATGCCGCAGATGCACCACACTGTGTCCTCCATTGGGATGGACACGATTGGTCAGAATAAAAACGTAGCAATCATGATCAGGGTCAATCCACAGTGACGTGCCTGTAAACCCGGTATGGCCAAAGGAATGATGGGACAACCGCTCTCCTCTTGGGGAGGCATAGGGCGAGGCGATATCCCACCCGAAACCACGCAGGCTACTTTGTCCTGCTGGCTGCTGGGGTGTTGTCATCATCAACAGCGTTGCGCGACTGAGAGGAAATGCGCTGGGTCGCCCGGTCCGTTTGTCCAGCAAGGCCTGTGCGTAACGGGCCAAATCTTCCGCCGTAGAAAACAGGCCAGCATTCCCCGCAACGCCGTTCATGCGGCGGGCTGTGGGGTCATGCACTATACCGCGTAACATCGTGCCGTGTTCATCATACTGCGTGGGGGCAATACGCGCCTGTTCGCTGACGGGCGGCAGGAAGCCTGATTGCGTCATACCAAGCGGGCTGAGAATGGTATTCTGCGCGTACACATCCAGTGTCTGGCCTGTCAGTTTTTCAACCAGAAGACCAAGGGCAATAAAATTAAGATCACTGTAAATAAAGCCGCTGCCCGGCGCGATTTTTGGAACAGCCCGCATGATACGGTCCGTTGCGGCTGTCTTCCCCCACCAGTCCGGCGTACGGGGCAGATCGGGCTGCAGTCCGGAAAAATGCGTGAGCAGCAGCCGGATTGTAATCTGCCCTTTGCCTGCGGCAGCAAACTGCGGAAGGTAACGGACTACAGGCGCATCAACATCAACCAGCCCTTTTTCCGCAAGCTGCATGACGGCCAGCGCGGTGATCATTGGTTTGGTGAGGGAGGCCATGTCAAACACGGTATCCCAGGTCATGGCCTCATGCGTTGGCACAAGGCTGCGCGCACCAAAGACGCCACGATGAATCAGCCGCCCGTGCTGGCCCACACCCCAGACCGCGCCGGGGCACTCCCCTTTGCTGATCGCCTGCCGGATCAGCGCATCCGCTTTTGCAAACCTGTCAGTGTCACGCGACGGCATCTGGCAGGCGGACAGGCCGGCCTGTGCAAGCAGAAGCGACGATCCCTGCAAAAAACTCCTACGAGAAAAAGCAGGGAACCGAACTGTCATTGAGTGGAAACCTTGAGCGGGTGCAGATCCTGCGCATCAAAGCTGAAATCAGACCCGACCACCTGCATATGGAACCCCGTGACCTTGCCGGATGTATTGCGCTCAAACTGCACGTAACTGTCGTCCTCTGCATCCTCTGCACGGTTCTGCCATTTTGCGACAAACAGATCATGCGGCAAGGCGGACAAGGTGCCGGCCAGACCATCAGCCTTCCCAAACGTCATGACCAGATCATTACCTTTAAGGGATAGGCGGATGTCTCCGCGCCATGCATCATGATAAACGCCGACATAATCTTTTAGATCAGACACCGGAAGAGCGATAAAGGGTCGCGCGGGTGAGCCCGGCCCGGTGGTGGACGCTTCCTTTGCCGCCTTGTCCTCTGCCTTTTTAGTCTCATCCTGCCAGTATGTGATCCAGTCTGCACTTTTTCCGGTGGCTATAAGGGAACTCATAGTCAGGGCAATGGAAGCGGTTGCGGAGTTCGCATAATGGTTGGTGAGCACGACCAGACCGCTATTCTTCTCTGGGAGCATGGAGACATAACTGACCATGCCGCTGATAGTCCCTGTGTGCCACACACGTTTCAGGCCGTAAAAATCCTCCATAAACCAGCCATAGCCGTAAGCGCGGAAGTGGCTTTGCGTTTTAGCGGCGCTGTCGGGCACCGGAATAAGCGCTGAAGGCGCCCAGAGTGCATCACGCTGAGCGAGGCTGATAATTTTGCGGCCCTCCACGGTCTTGCCGCCATTCAGAAGCGTCTGCACCCAACGGTTCATGCCGTTTACGCTGCACCACACACCACCTGCGGGTGCCACGGCGACCGGTTCCAGCGTGGCTCGGTCCGGCAGAACGCCATCACTGCCCTGCCCTGCGGCAACATCCATCTGCCCCTTAACCGGGAATGTGCTCTGGCACGCCGGGAGACCTGCCGCATCAATCAGATGCGTCTGAACGTAATGCTCCCATGTCTGTCCAGAGATTTTTTCTACCAGCGCTCCGGCCACGACATAGAGCAGGTTGTTATAAGCATAGTCCGCCCGGAACCGGCCCGTAAACGGCATGTAGGGGAGACCAGCCAGAACATCCTTACGGGTGAAAGTGCTATGGGAGAACAGCATCATATCGCCTGCCCCCAGCCCCATGCCACTATGATGGGTCAACAGGTCACTCACACGGAACTCGCGTGTAATCCAGGGGTCAGAGACCTTGAACTCGGGCATGACATCAATGACCCGGTCGGTCCATTTCAGCTTACCCTCATCCACAAGTGTTGCCAGAGCGGTCGCCGTAAATTCCTTACTGTTGGAGCCAATGGCGAAGAGGGTGTTGGGATCCACCTTCCCGCTTTTTTCATTATCTTCCCTGCGCCCATACCCTTTTGCAAAAACGATTTTACCGTCATGGATCACCCCAACGGCAATACCCGGCACATCAAAAGCCTTCTGCGCTCTGCTGACAACATCATCAATCTTCTGCTCTGTCAGACCATCAGGCAAAGCAGGTGTTGCAGCCTGAACTGATGTGCCACTCAGCGCCATCAACAGCGCAGCCAGCGTGCCACACTGCATAGCGATGTTTGCACGCTGTTTCATTCTGGTGTGGTGCTGTCGCAGTGTGGGGAAGACGCTTGAATGAAACATGAAAAGCTAGAGCCTTAGAAAGATTTTTTACGACACGCGCCATAAAACGGCAGGAAGACAACCATACGGAGAGAGCGGGGAGGATGCATCTTCTCGTCCGATCACCACGTAAATACGATATCGGAATGATCAGAAGAAAAGCGGGATCTGTCTATGTCAAAAATATCATGACCCATTAGCCAATGGTTAAGGGATACCGTTGCCGTTACAGAGCTGGCAGGCCGGCAAGATCTTTCTGAATTTCTTCTTTAAGGAGTTCTAAAATATCACGTGAAATATGTGAAAGTGCATAATCAGCACGAAAGAGAACCGTGCAGGAAATGCCCAGAGGGGGCTTGAGCGGAAGCGGCACAGGCAGACCCGGATGATGCAAAGCCGTCAACCCGTCCACAATAGCGCAGCCACCGCCAAGCCGGACCAGTTCCGCTGCCATATAATGTGTACGCACCCGCACGACTGGCACGGTCGAAAGGCCAGCCTCTTCCCACACCATATCCAGAAGGCGGGCAGTAGGATCATTCTCGCTCAGGCCAATATAGCGGGCGGGATTAATGGTTTCCAACGCGACCGGGCCTGCAACCGTCTCCTGATCAATTAGCACCAGAGGGACGTCCGCAATATGGCTGGCCGTGAGCCCCTGCTTTTCATACGTCCCAAACACAATCCCCAGATCAAGATCATGATTGAGAATGCGTGAGACAATTTCCGGCCCATGCAGGGTATCGATTGTCAGCTCGTTTCCCGGATGGGCAGCGTGATAGCGCTGAATGACCCGCGGTACCACGCTCAGCCCCAGACTTGGCACACAGCCGATGCTGATGGCGTGTCCATCCCGCGCATAACGCAGGTTTTCCGTTAATCTTTTCAGATCAGAAATTTTCTCAAAGATCGTGTTCACATGGGGCAGCATGATCCGCGCTTCCCGCGTGGGCACCAGCCTCCCGCCCGTGCGCTCAAACAGCGCAAACCCTAAAGACTGCTCTGCATAGCGCAGCACCTTGCTGGCGGCGGGCTGGGAGACATGCAGAAGCTCGGCAGCACGACGCAAAGAGCCCGTGGACATGATCGCATAGAAAACTTCGATCTGACGTAAACGCATAACGAGCGTTTCACCCTTCCTGCTCTATTGTGCTGGTGTCATTCTGTCATAACAGAATGTTAAAGCATCACAACAAGTTTGAAGGACACATTATTCGTTACCATCACTACCTGAGTTTGCTTTTCGCGATACGGATGGAAGGAAGTGACTTACGAGGAAGAGGAGTCCCCCCGCAATACTCTTCGCTCTCTTATGCATGCGCGTATGCCTCTGGAGGCTTTCACCAAATCACTCTGTGCCTAGTAGAGAGCCTCTTTCTTACCGTAAGTTATTGTCCTTGGTGATGCAGCCGGATCAGGAGGCAGTGAGGCAGTGGGGCAGTGGGGCAGTATTTCTGCGCTGCATCTTGCTCGTTTCAAGCCTGAATTTTTCATGTTGTTGACCAATCGGGCCCAGCTTTGAAGCATAGCCTACGTCGCCTACAGCAGGCCTACGTGTGTTTTGGCCTTAACCAAAGCGCTATTTCCCGCCTGCATTTCTGCATCGGGTTAGGGTTTGGATTTCTTTGTAGGGGATATGGTTGCGGGGGCCTGCTTCCCCTGCTGTCATAAGCCGACTTTCCTTTTTGCCGCTGACGTCATTTGCAACGTCGAGAATACCCATCAGCTCGCCGCGTAATGTAATATGAACTTCTCCCCGCTTCTCGCCTGGGGTGAAAACAATTCCTCCGATAAGGGAGCGTAAAGCTTCGGTTGCTTCCTTGCCGCCGTCCGGATCGTCCAGCGCCTCGGTGAACCGCTCCACGTTCCGCCGATAGTGACTGGCAATATCCGGATGCACATTGGGAACATCAGGTGGGGCTTCACGCAGGCGAGCCACTATGTCCGCCTTCTGCCCCTCAAGGCTGACCAGTCGTGTTTTCATCGAAGGCTGATACATCCCGTCCTCAATTGCCGCCATAATTCCGGCAATGCCTCGCTCGACCTTCCCGAGCGCCTTACGATCAGCAGCACTCTGCACACGCCATGTCTGG
>NZ_JACRVS010000079.1:0-840 GCF_018811985.1 Acetobacter sp. P5B1
CTATCAATCAATGCTCTTAATTGTTCAAAGCCTCCATACCTCGACTTTACTTGAATCAAGGCCGTGGCCAACAAGGCTTGACCTGTTGTTCTACACGTATTCACTTTTTCTGGATTATGACCTGCAAAGTGAAGTAACGTGTGGTGAGGTTTACGACAAGTCGAACAAAGCTGCTCGCTTATACATTTTTTACCAAACGGATGCCTCAGACATCTTAGGCAAATCCCATTTTTTCTTACCCAGTCAGACCGTTCTGCTGGATTCATTATTTTAAATTTATGGCATTGAATTAAATAATGCCCTGGTAGTTTGCAATATGCACAATTGTCACTATAATTTTTATTCTTGTTATTATTAATCATTTTCTTTACAGGTTTTACTTCCTGTGAGAATGATGATATAGAATTGAGCCTTTGCTCTAAAAAGTCCATGACATCAGAAAGTGCCTGTATTTCTTTTGTCTTTTTAACATGGCTTTCATATAAATTGAGTGATTCTTTATTGAATTTCCGAAGAATTATGTGAGCGAAAATTGCATCCACATCTTCTGGTAATTGTGCCTTTAATTTTATAATATAAATTGACTCGTTAATCGTGTCAATAAATGTCTTTATTTGCTTATTGGATTCTAAATTTAAATTTGGCATATCCATAAGCCTATTCATATGATCTGAGAATATGTTTCTTTTATTCTCATATCGCTTGGTCAAAAACTCCCAAGTGGCTTCATAATTTTCTCCAGAGCCGAGCAGTAAATGAGTAACCACATTTCTGGCTTCTCCTTTTAATGCTGACTTTAGATAATTAAATTTGAGAGAAGGACTGAGATCCTCTCTCACA
>NZ_JACRVS010000080.1:0-791 GCF_018811985.1 Acetobacter sp. P5B1
ATGTAAGAATAACTGAATAACTGTTTTGAGCAGCTAATTACCAGTGCTAACGATCCCTATTACTTTTTGAAGGATTTAGGAAATTAATTTTTGGATCAATTTTCGCATTTTTTGTAAGGAGGGGGGTTATCAAAATTTGCCAAATATGGCCAAAAAATTTAATTTCCATTTTTGAACACAGTTTGATTGGAAATTTTATTACGAKCTCAGTGAGRTATGACATTCCATATTCWGACAATTATTTTTWAWGTTGTGGCAAAATAAATGATTATTTGATGACCGAAATTTGGAAAAACRGAYTYTGCMAAAAWGTTGATATTTACAAACSGAATTTTYGTYATAACTTGGCTAAAAATKGTCAYATAGATGTAMGAATAWCTGTTTTGAGMAGCTAATTACCAGTGCTAACGATCCCTATTACTTTTTGAAGGATTTAGGAAAYTAATTTTTGGATCAATTTTCGCATTTTYTGTAAGGAKGGGGGTCATCAAAATTTGCAAAATATGGCCAAAAAATTTMATTTCCATTTTTGAACACAGTTTGATTGGAAATTTTATTACGAGCTCAGTGAGGTATGACATTCCATATTCAGAYAATTATTTTTTATGTTGTGGCAAAATAAATGATTTTTTGATRACCGAAATKTGKAAAAACAGACTCTGCAAAAATGTTGATATTTACAAACGAAATTTTCGTTATAACTTGGCTAAAAATGGTCACATAGATGTACGAATATCTGTTTTGAGSAGCTAATTACCAGTGCTAACGATCCCTATTACTTTTTGAAGGAT
>NZ_JACRVS010000082.1:0-790 GCF_018811985.1 Acetobacter sp. P5B1
CTGGTACACTTTATCAAGTGTCTTTTGCCACCCTAAATGCATTATCGACTCGTGTACCTGGTTAATTACTGACCATTTGAAAGCTCTGGGTACAACTGGTAAATAACTTGTTCTACCTCGTCTTTGGACCTTGCGATATAATACACCTTTTCGCAAATCATACGTTTTGGCCAAGTTTTCGGCCAATTCATCTGACTCCAATTTGTTAACAATTTCTATTATCTCAAGGTCTAACCGTTGCTCAGCAAGAAGCCAAGTACTTGAAATTTCAGACAGATTTAATCGTTTTTCGGGAATCTTGTTTATTGACAAAATGTGTTCGGGTGATAAAGGATTTCTTGATAGGAAATCCACATGAGCCATACGCTTACCCTCTCTATACTGAATTTCGAAATTAAACGATTGTAAGTAGGCCCACCAGCGGTGAACTCTGGGGGTTAAATCTATTTTTGTGCGAGAAGCTTTTAATGAATTGCAGTCTGTATAGACAACGAACTCACGGCCAATTAGGTAATGGCGAAAATGTTTAACGGCTTTTACCACTGCCAAGGTTTCCAGCTCGTAGGAGTGATATCTAGATTCAACAGAGGTAGTTGTTTTGCTGAAGTATTCGATTACATGGGGCTTACTTTCTATACGGTGCAAAAGTATCGCTCCATATCCACAGGCACTTGCATCAGTGTGCAACTCAATAGGATATTGCGGGTCGAAGATTACCAGAGCAGGCTCATTTGTGAGGATCGTCACAACTTTAAGTCTGATCTCTTCCAGCTCATCGCTCCATGTAATC
>NZ_JACRVS010000083.1:0-762 GCF_018811985.1 Acetobacter sp. P5B1
ACTTGTTTACTATCGGTCTCATGGTTATATTTAGTTTTAGATGGAGTTTACCACCCACTTAGTGCTGCACTATCAAGCAACACGACTCTTTGGAAACATCATCTAGTAATCATTAACGTTATACGGGCCTGGCACCCTCTATGGGTAAATGGCCTCATTTAAGAAGGACTTAAATCGTTAATTTCTCATACTAGAATATTGACGCTCCATACACTGCATCTCACATTTGCCATATAGACAAAGTGACTTAGTGCTGAACTGTTTTCTTTTCGCTCGCCGCTACTAAGAAAATCCTTGTTAGTTTCTTTTCCTCCCCTAATTAATATGCTTAAATTCAGGGGGTAGTCCCATATGAGTTGAGGTTGTATATAACTTTATCTTGCCATAAATTCTTTATATATAATGATAAAACATTTAATTAAATTCGTTATAACATTTTTATTAATTCTTGTATGCAAAGTTTTTATTTATCCATTTTTAACGAACCAACGAAGAATAATAACATAACCAAGATTTTTCTATTTCCGAATCATTAATAAGAGACAATTCTAGATGAAAAATATTTCAATTTTTTATGCTAGACATTTCTCAGTATTATTTGATTGAAAAAGAAAATATTTCTCTTCGTTTTTCACATTCAAATGTGAGATAATGTTTTTCATTTATTTTTTAATATTATGAATAAAAATTATTATATTTATCCAATAATATACCATATGCTTATACAAATTTATAAGCAACTTAATTAGCATAGTCTTACAA
>NZ_JACRVS010000084.1:0-760 GCF_018811985.1 Acetobacter sp. P5B1
ATAGAGTACAGTGTTACTTTGACCTGTTATCTCTGTGCAACTGTTTACAAATTTGGAGATGGCATCATTCATGTTTGTGAATGTGCCTGCTTGCATGATAAGTTTTACCTTATCAATGGAGCAATTCTGTGTCATTGCTTTTACAGCTGTTGTAGTGCTGTATTTATTTGCTAAGGACTGGCTGAGACCTTCACTGATATAGGCACCTTCAAGGGCCTTTGTCAGTTTCTCCACCTCTTGGGTGTATTGGTTAGCCGTTTTATTTCTCTGTTGTAGATTCAGAAGCTTGGCAGATATCACTTCTACCGATTCTCCTTTTACTGCACTTGACAGTTGGGTAATGATTGCAGCAATCGTCTGCTCATTACTTATAAGGTTTCTTACATGGCCTTYAAGTTTAGTTTTTATTAGGCTTAYTGCTGTCGTTTCATGTGTGCTCTTTAAGCTATCTAGTAGACCTAGAGCATCCAAAAAACTTTGTAGATTTTCTGGTTTACCATCAAACTCTGGTATCAGAGATGTGGCTAGCCTGATAAATTCTATCAATGTCTGTGCCATCTCAGAAATTTTTATTGGTTCAGATTTAAATTCAATTCGGTCGCTTCCTTCTAGCGTTTCAATGTCACTATCGGACTCAGCGCCGCTTGATTGAACAGATTCGTCTAGTTCTTTGAACTGGTCTGTGTTGAATTCAACCAATTGACTTAGACTTTCTGGTACATCTATCAGAATATGCCTTCTTTTTCTGATGTTATTTAAT
>NZ_JACRVS010000085.1:0-714 GCF_018811985.1 Acetobacter sp. P5B1
GAAAATGTACTTCTACATAGAAAAAGCAAAATGTTTAAAATAAGTTAATTGAGTACAAATTGTTGAATTAAAAATAATATAAACCATAATTGTAATCCAATAAAATTAAAAGCCAGAAAAACTAGGCCCATTGAAATCTTAGTTGCAAAATAAATGAACATATATCAAATAAATACAGTCCACTACTGTTATAAATGCAACTAATATACTAATGTACATCTCAGCTTGCTGGCCCTTTGGCAGAATGTTCACACATGAACACGAATATATTTAAAGACTTACAATTTTGRGCTCCGTTCATATCTTATGTAAATGAATCGAGAGCGATAAATTATATTTAGGATKTTGTTATCTAAGGCGACATGGGTGCATTGCTCAAAAACATGTAATTTAAGTGCACACTACWTGAGTCAGTCACTTGAGATCGTTCCCCGCCTCCTAAAATAGTCCCTTAGTGGGAGACCACAGATAAGGTCCTCGCCGCTCAAGATAGGCAGATGTGCCCGAGCGTGGGACCTCGATAAGGCGGGGACTATTTACTTAGGCCTCTGCGTAGGCCATTTACTYTAAGATGCRATTCTCATGTCACCTATTTAAACCGAAGATATTTCCAAATAAAATCAGTTTCTTACAAAAACTCAACGAGTAAAGTCTTCTYATTTGGGATTTTACACCACCCAAACCAGTTGGCTTCGAAACTCCTGACGAGGAGAC
>NZ_JACRVS010000086.1:0-1258 GCF_018811985.1 Acetobacter sp. P5B1
ATTTAAAAGGATCTAGGTGAAGATCCTTTTTGATAATCTCATGACCAAAATCCCTTAACGTGAGTTTTCGTTCCACTGAGCGTCAGACCCCGTAGAAAAGATCAAAGGATCTTCTTGAGATCCTTTTTTTCTGCGCGTAATCTGCTGCTTGCAAACAAAAAAACCACCGCTACCAGCGGTGGTTTGTTTGCCGGATCAAGAGCTACCAACTCTTTTTCCGAAGGTAACTGGCTTCAGCAGAGCGCAGATACCAAATACTGTCCTTCTAGTGTAGCCGTAGTTAGGCCACCACTTCAAGAACTCTGTAGCACCGCCTACATACCTCGCTCTGCTAATCCTGTTACCAGTGGCTGCTGCCAGTGGCGATAAGTCGTGTCTTACCGGGTTGGACTCAAGACGATAGTTACCGGATAAGGCGCAGCGGTCGGGCTGAACGGGGGGTTCGTGCACACAGCCCAGCTTGGAGCGAACGACCTACACCGAACTGAGATACCTACAGCGTGAGCTATGAGAAAGCGCCACGCTTCCCGAAGGGAGAAAGGCGGACAGGTATCCGGTAAGCGGCAGGGTCGGAACAGGAGAGCGCACGAGGGAGCTTCCAGGGGGAAACGCCTGGTATCTTTATAGTCCTGTCGGGTTTCGCCACCTCTGACTTGAGCGTCGATTTTTGTGATGCTCATCAGGGGGGCAGAGCCTATGGAAAAACGCCAGCAANTTACGGTTCCTGGCCTTTTGCTGGCCTTGAAGCTGTCCCTGATGGTCGTCATCTACCTGCCTGGACAGCATGGCCTGCAACGCGGGCATCCCGATGCCGCCGGAAGCGAGAAGAATCATAATGGGGAAGGCCATCCAGCCTCGCGTCGCGAACGCCAGCAAGACGTAGCCCAGCGCGTCGGCCCCGAGATGCGCCGCGTGCGGCTGCTGGAGATGGCGGACGCGATGGATATGTTCTGCCAAGGGTTGGTTTGCGCATTCACAGTTCTCCGCAAGAATTGATTGGCTCCAATTCTTGGAGTGGTGAATCCGTTAGCGAGGTGCCGCCCTGCTTCATCCCCGTGGCCCGTTGCTCGCGTTTGCTGGCGGTGTCCCCGGAAGAAATATATTTGCATGTCTTTAGTTCTATGATGACACAAACCCCGCCCAGCGTCTTGTCATTGGCGAATTCGAACACGCAGATGCAGTCGGGGCGGCGCGGTCCGAGGTCCACTTCGCATATTAAGGTGACGCGTGTGGCCTCGAACACCGAGCGACCCTGCAG
>NZ_JACRVS010000009.1:0-118248 GCF_018811985.1 Acetobacter sp. P5B1
AAAAGCTGGGCCGCTCGCCACCACGGCCCCAGTTCAGCGGGGATGCTCCGCCATTTCGCGCCATTCTCATGGCGCCAGAAAATTGCTGCTATCGTACGCCGCAGATCATGGGGCGGCGTCTTGCCCCTTGGGCGAACCGCCTCAATCAGAGGTTCCCAGATCGCCCATGTCTCGTCCGTAAAGGTGCCTGTTCTGTCTCCTTCTTCCATCCCTACAATATGGGAAGAAATTCAAGATCTAACAGGCCCTAGGCAGGTCACCCTTATAGGCTGAAATACCGTGACCCCGTAAAGGGCCACGGAGTAAAAGGAGGGAAAGTGGTTTTAAGGGAGTGATCTGTTGTTGGCGTGGAGAGTTCGTTAGTTGTAAACGACCTCAAAATAGATGCTGCGACCGTAGTTTTCTTTTGCTTCAAGGCGATTGAGGTTTTTGCCGTAATACATCCGTGTATGTGACCCAGCCAGATTATAAACCTCATATTTAAAGCGAAGACTGTCCGTAATGTCGTGCCATGCGCCGATGTCTAAACTTGGCTGCGAGCCATAACCATAAATTTGCGTCGGATCATCATTCAGTCCTTCGAGGTATTTTGCTGAGTAAGAAAAGGATGCTTTCAGTGCGCCGCGTATTTGCGGAATGTGCCAGGTTACGCTTCCGTTAAAAATATACTTTGGCTGCTCAGGGAGTTGATTGAGTTTGTAGGAAACATTTGCACCTTCATAAGTCATCCGGCCACGCATCCATGTGCCGCTGGCATTGACGTCAAAAGACTGATTCCATGGGCCTTTAATGCTGCGGTTCACAACAGAAACTTCAACACCCATAAGTGTTGAGGTGTTGGCATTGCGCGGTTGTTTAACGTATGTGAGTTCATCATTAATAAGCTCTGTAGATCTCGTTGTGTAAATGTCGTGTTTTATTATTTTGTTAAAATAAGCGACGCTAAAAACACCACGACCATGGTTAAAGAATTTATCTATTGAGACATCAAAGTTTTGTGCCTGACGTGGGCGCAGATTGGGATTGCCTCGCGTCAGTGAGCAATTCACACTCCCAGCCTGCGTATCGTCACTGTTACCACAGCTATATTGTTCGGCCTGAGCAAGGTCTGTTGGTTGTGGGCGCCCAACAGATTGGCTGTAAACTGCATGAAGTATTAAATCACGAGGAAATTCATGCACAAAGGTTAAAGAAGGCAAGGGGTTGATGTAACCACCGTTCTTCTTATTGATTTTTCCAGTTGCATTTGCCCCGTCTGTTTCAGGAATAAACGCATTAAAATTTACAGCGTCTGCCCGAACACCCGCAATGAGTTGCGAATGCCGCCATTTGTAGTGAAGGGAGACGTAGCCGTCAAAAAGCTGTTCTTTATAGCGGAAATAAGCCAGTTGTGTGTAACTGCGTGACTTGTCTGCATCAAGCGTTTGCTTATCCCACGCAAAATGGGTCAGATCAAAAAAAGGTCCATTAGGGTTTTTCATGTCTGGAATAAACATACTGGAAGTCGCATCTCCTCCAGGGGTATACCAAAGCTGGTTAGAGGAATTGGTCGCATCCAGGCTGCGCCATTCAAACCCACTTGCAAACCCAAATCCGTGAGAGTCAGGATTAAGGTTGCGTGTGTAATCCAGACGCACGTTTGCCACGCCTTCATGGTCGCGGTCGTACTCTTGTTGTACTGTCTGAAATGTATAACCGCTATTAAGCAGTTTATTCATATCGCTAATATCTGTAAGGGTTGCTACTCTTTCTTTGTCGATGGTGTAGTCGGCAAAAACGGCCTTATTCCCTTTTTCACTGGGGTAAACTCTGGCGGTGACATAGGGCTCATGATTGAAGTAATCTTCCCAAGTGTAACCAGCGCGTAATTTAAGAGTTGAAATATTGTCGTGCCAGTTCAAATTGCCCAAAACACCATTGGTATTCATTTTCCAGTTATCTTTACGACCAATAGTGCGAGCTCTGTAAATATATTCTCGCCCACTCGTGGGCGTTTGGTTCCATATCCCCGTATCGTCAAGCAGATATTCGTTATGCTCCATAAAGGAGTCTTCCCACCGCTGGTAGGCATAGCCCATGACTGAGGCGCTTAATCCGGTATTTTTCGGACGCCATTCCAAACGGGCTGCTCCCCCTAAAGTATTGAGGTCATTGGAATAGCTGCCACCATCAACGTAGCGGGGGGCCGTCATGCCGTTCCAGCCGGGTGTGGTGGAGGCGTTGGGTTTAAGGATTTTACCTTTGGTGTCGTAATAGTTGTAGCTATCTTCCTGCCATGTTTTGCTCGTATTGCGCGTCCGTTTTTGGTACCGGAATGAGGTCATAATCCCAAATTCATTGTTTTTCCCAAATCTATCGGAAAAAACGGCTTTAGCGCCTTGCCCCAGGTGGGGGGACATACCGGGGATCCTGTTGGCGCCAGCGGACCCTTTTTCGGTCGAGTAGATGCCATAAGCGTTAATGTATTTGTAGAGGCCTTTGTGGTCAAAAGCGCTCCGGGGATTCATATCAATAACCGCACCAATAGCCCCGCCATCCTGCTCGGCGGTAAAAGTTTTATAAATACTGTCTTCACCCGTCATTTCTGCTGGTATGTTCTGTAAATTTACGCGGCGCCTGATGCTGCCACCATCACTAATGCTGGCAAGTGTTATGCCATCTAACATTGTCTGGTTCAGGTCAGAAGAAACGCCACGCACACTGATGTAGCGGGGTTCATCCCCATTACGAATGCCAGTAACACCCGGTAGCTGCGTGAGCATCTGGGCAATAGAGGTGGCCCCCCCAAGGTTGGAGAGATCGTCATAGGTGGCGGTGTCTACCACACCGGCAAAATTGCGTTTAGTACGAAGTTCTCTTCTATGCCCTTGTACGGTCAGGTTATCTTCTCTGGCCTGTTCCGATGTTTTAGTTTTTTGGGCTGTTTTTGCTCGGAGTGTTATGAAATTTTGGTTAGAAGCATCAATTTTGAAGATGTTTGTTCCGAGAAGCTTATGCAGTGCTGAGAAGTTATCCATCTTTCCGTAAAGGGGGGCAGAGCGCAGGATATCTGCTACCTTGCCGTCAAACGCAATATGAAGCCCTGTCTGCCGGCTGAAAGCCATGAGGGCAGCCGTAAGTTTTTGTGCGGGAATAGCAAAGGTGCTTTGTTTGTCCTGTGCAATGGAAAGGGTTGGGATAAGGCACACTACAGAAGTAGAAAGAGCGAGTAGGCGAGACCGACCTGAAAAAGACATTCTTGGAACCTTAGTGAGATAGACACATCATACTTTCAATGAGTCTTTCCCCCGCTCATTCCCTCCGTCTTTTTTTGTGACAGTTTCGAGACGGCTCTTATTCAAGAAAAATATGGCCAGCATCTTCCTTGATATGGGCGCCAAGAATGGCTTTGACGGCCTGGGCAAACACATCTGGGCGGTTAAGGTCAAACAGGCCTGAAAGGCGCATGTCTGCCAGCCTGAAGGAAGGAACAAGCTGTTTTTGGTTGTATCTGTTAAAAATATCTGCGGCTTCAGAGAGTGTTTCTGTCGCCAGAGAGACCTGGCCCTGGGTCCATGCCGTCAGACGTGCAAGGGTATCCTGATCAACAGTGCTGAAGTGCAACCTGCCTTGTGGTGTTACAGTCACCTGCGCTCCCACAGAGAAGTGTTTGTGCTCATTCAGCCTGTGGCCATGCATGATCGCTGCGCCATCAACTACAACGGCATTCTCGTAAGAAGAGCTTTTTGTGAGCAAAAGACTGCCATCAAGCACAAACCGCAAATTTTGCGTTTTGACGTAACGGTGCCTGTCGGTAATGAAGCATTGCCCCATGAGCAAAGAGGTCTGTTCAGATTTGTCTTCAAGCTGAGTATAGCAATCCAGCACTATTCTGCGTTGTTTGCCATTCTCGCAATGCAGGATATTTTTTTGCGTACTATAGCGTGTGCTGGCTTCCCCGCTTTCTGCAGGGATGAAAAATGCCGCTACAGAGGCAGCCACAGCAGCAGACATAAATGCACGTCGGGATGGTCTTTGTTTGTGTTGAGGCTGGTTAAGCGTTGGGCTGTAAAGGGCTTTGGCTCTGTCTGTGGCGTGCCATACGGCCTGGCTGCGTAAAAAAGCGCCTTTGTGCCGGATATCGGTCTGTAGCCAGGTTTCCAGATCATCTTTTTCTTGCTCTGTAAGGCTACCCCGGTCTATGCGGGCAACCCAGCGTGCGGCAACGTCATCAAGAGAGTCTTTTGTTGCCACGGGTCAGTCCTGTTTGTGTGTTCTGTGGGGCTTTTTCACGCTGTCCATAAAATTTGGAGATCAGGACAAGCGCTCTGGCAAGCCGCTTTTCGACACTTCTTTCTGATATGCCCAGTTTCTTTGCGCAATCTTTTTGTGTGTGGCCATTTATTTTTCTGTCAATAAAGACATATCGGCAATTTTCGGGGAGTTGTTTTATGATGTCTTCCAGAAACCGGAGTTCTGCGCGGGCCGTGGTAATGTCCTCCGCAGAAGGTGTCTGGTCTATCAGAATGTCATGTTGCAAATCAGCAATAGCCGTAACACTAACGACCTGCGCTTTTTTATAGTGGCGTATAACCAGATTGCGGCAAATGGTATGAAAATAGCCGACGGGATTTGTAACATTGCTAACGTCTGCTTCGGAGAGGATAACATAGGCTTCCTGAATAATGTCATCAGCCTCAAAGTCCGGGAAACGTGCAAGCCATGAGCGGACTATATGCTCATTTGGTAAAATATAACTCGCCAGCCAATGGCTACGCTCTGTGTTCTCTAGCATAACCTTATGTCACCTCTTAATGCAGAGGCTATTTAGCAGTTTGCCATTGTTTGTTTGTGAAACTATTATGACACTCTGCGCATTATGACATTTTCGTCATTCTCTGCTTGAGCTGGATGTATGTCCGAGAGGAATGCCGCGATTATGCTTCTCAGGTAAGGTATCAGAGCAAAGTCTGCGTCTCTTTACCGACCTTTATTTTCTTTCTCTAAAAAAGCGTAGAGACGATCGTGGTTGGAGTGGGTGACGTTAAAGCGGAACCACTGTGACTCCGAGCGTTCCGGACGAAAGAGAGAGCCGGGGGCAAGCAGGATGTCTTCCGCAGCTGCACGTTCTGCAATGGCGTGTGTGGTGACGTCTTTCCTGAAGCGTGCCCACACAAACAGGCCGCCCATCGGGCGTAGAGACAGCGTCATGCCAACGGTGACTAAAGACTGGCAGACAGTTTTCTGGGCCTGAAACAAGCGTTCTCTCAGGTCGGTCAAGTGAGGGCCGTATTGGCCAGTTTTTATAATATGTAAGACTGTTGCTTCGTTTAATCCCGCGCTGGTCAGGCTGGCGGCCATTTTGTAGCGCAGGATGCGTTTACCAACATCAGGCGCGCAGGCCAGATAGCCAACGCGCAGGCCGGGCGCAATGGTTTTAGAAAAACTACCAATATGAATGACATTCTGGAGTTTATCATGCCGCGCATGACAGGGCTGGCTTTCCGGCGCTAAATCCAGAAAGATATTGTCCTCAATAATAGCAACGCCGTGTTTGATGGCGAGGGCATGGATCGCCGCCACATTGTCAGTCGTCACACAACTGCCTGTCGGGTTGTGGAGGATTGAGGTTGTTATGAACAGTTTAGGCTGATGTGCCTTGAGGGCGCGTTCAAATAATTCGGGGGAGGGGCCGGCATGTGTACGGGCTATGCCGACTGCGTTGAGACCCAGACTTTGCAGAAGCGGATAGAGGTTGCAGTAGCCGGGATCATCCACCAGCACGGCATCATCTGGTTGGGTTAAGGTCCGCAACACCAGTTCCAGTGCCTGACTGGCACCATGTGTCAGGATGATGCCGTCTTCAGCACAGGGAATGTCACGTTTTGCCAGAAGCCGACGAATGGCCCGGCGGAGTTCCGTCAGGCCATAAGGGCTTCCATAATCCAGCATGGAGGCAAGATCGGGTGATTGCTCAAGGGCTTTCAGGCCCTGCTTTACAGCATTTGCAAAAATGTAAGGCTGGGCCAGCCAGCCGCATCCGGCTTTGATGATGGGGGCGTTGTCTTCATACGCATGTTGCAAAAGCCAGAGTGAGTCGATGGGCGGCCGTGGTGTCGGCAGAAGCGGTGAGGTTTTGACGTAATAGCCACCCCGATCACGCACACCGAGCAGGCCTACGGACACAAGCCGCGTATAAGCGTTGGCGACAGTAATAGGGCTAACATTGCAGAGCGTTGCCATGCGACGAATGGACGGAAGCCGTTCCTGCGTCAGGAGATTACCTGTGTGGATCTGCTCGCTAATAGCCGCAACAAGTTGGGAAATGAGGGAGGCAGGCAGCCCTGGATCAAGCGCAATGGATGGGGATGCTATCTTAACCATAAGAATGCAGTACAGTTTGTGGAAAATATGCGCAACTGTACATAGGCCTGAAAGAGGGAGTCCGTTACTGTTTGTTATCGAATACGCCTGATGCACTGCGCTGGCGGAAATAAGAGGAACAGCAGTCAATGCCGAATGGGACGGGAAACTTTGATCCAGTTGCCGCTGTGGAAAAGGGGGCATATTGGCAACCCTTTACGGCGACCCGGGTGTTGCAGGCTAACCCGGCACCGCGCACGCTGGTGTCTGCTAAGGGAGCTTATTATCAGACACTTGATGGCAAGAAGGTGTTTGATACGCTGTCTGGATTGTGGTGCACCCCTTTGGGGCATGGGCACCCGCTGATTGCAGAGGCTGTCAAAGCGCAGGTGGAGACGCTTGATTTTGCGCCCTGTTTCCAGGTGACGCATGAAGGCGCGCTGTCTCTGGCTCAGCGTATTGCTGACATGGCACCGGAAGGCATGAACCATGTGTTTTTTGCCAATTCCGGGTCTGAAGCCGTCGATACAGCCCTGAAGGTGGCTCTGGGCTATCATCGGCTTAAAGGTGCGGGCAATCGCTTCCGTATGATCGGGCGGGAGCGGGGGTATCACGGCGTCGGGTTTGGCGGCATGGCGGTGGGGGGAATTCTCTCTAACCGCAAGATGTTTGCTGCAGGTATGATGCCGGGAGTTGATCATCTTCGGCATACTTATGAGCCTCAGCATATGGCGTTTACCCGTGGGCAGCCAACATGGGGCGCGCATCGGGTGGAGGATCTGGAGAGGTTGGTGGCGTTGCATGATGCCTCAACCATTGCTGCGGTCATTGTGGAGCCTGTGCAGGGTTCAACAGGCGTGATTGTGCCGCCACTTGGCTATCTGCAGCGGTTGCGCGAAATCTGCACCAAATACGGTATTTTGCTGATTTTTGATGAAGTGATTACTGGCTTTGGGCGCATGGGCGCGCCGTTTGCAGCGCAGCGTTTTGGGGTGACGCCGGATATCATCACATTTGCCAAGGCGGTCACCAACGGTGTTGTACCGATGGGCGGCGTGATTGTGACGGATGAAATTTACAAGACCTTCATGACGGGTCCGAAGAGCGCCATCGAATTCTGTCATGGCTATACCTATTCCGGCCATCCGCTTGCCGCTGCCGTGGGGCATGTCGTGCTGGATGTAATGGAGGGTGAAGGGTTGTATGAGCGTGTGCGTGCGCTGGAACCCGTGCTGGAAGATGCTGCCCATAGTCTGAAAGGCCTGAAAAATATTGCAGATATTCGTAATATCGGCCTGACCGCTGCGGTTGAACTGAAACCTGCGGAAGCCGGAGCCGGGGTGCGTGGCACAGCCGTGTTTGAAGAAGGGCTCCGTCAGGGGCTTCTGTTGCGGGTGACGGGAGATATCATTTCCTTTGGGCCTCCCTTCATTTCCACTGAGCAGGAATTGAAAGACATGATGCTCACACTCCGAAATGTGATTGAAACCGTCGGCTGAGTTGCGAGTTTTTACTCATTCATTCTGAAAAGGATTGTTCTTTATGCCCCTTCTGCATTTTCATATTGTCAAAGGTAGCCGTAACGCGACGGAAATTCGCGAACTGTTGGATTCCGCGCATGCTGCTATGCTGGAATCTTTCAAAGTGCCGGAGCGTGACCGGTATCAGCTCGTTTCTGAGCACGATAAAACCCACATGATCATTGAAGATACCGGGCTGGATATTCCCCGTACCGATAAGGTGGTGCTGCTTCAGGTTGTGTCTCGCCCCCGCTCAAAAGAACAGATTACCGAGTTTTACCGCCTTCTGGCGGAAAAGCTGGAGAAAGACTGTGGGCTGAAGCCGGCTGACCTCATGGTGTCCATTGTGCAGAATTCTGACGAACACTGGAGCTTTGGTCTGGGGCGTGCTCAGTTTCTGACTGGCGATCTCTGACATCAAATATCAGCCATTATGTTTCTATAAATATAGTTCGTGATGGCTGATGCATTCTTGCCCTGATTTTTAAGAAATCAAATAGGATTTTCGACGGGAGGTAAGGAGAGAAATGCACAATAAGGCAGCTGCCTTATGTGTGTATTGGGTCTCTATAACGGAAATATCTTCTAAAAAGACGGGCATGTGCATTTTTAGTGCGCTCTCTGGCCGAGAATGAGGTATCCTGTCTGGCAGATATCCAAAATAATCGCAGTAAGGCTGGGCTCGCATGAGGTTTGATCTCAAAGTCAATAATGTATTACGCGAGGTCGATGTGCCGCCGGATATGCCGGTGCTTTGGGTGTTGCGCGATATTCTTGGTCTGACGGGCACAAAATACGGGTGCGGAGTTGCACAGTGTGGGGCATGCACGGTGCATCTGGATGGGCAGCCTGTCAGAGCCTGCCTGCTCACGGTCGCCGCTGCTGCCGGGCATGATATTCTGACCATTGAGGCAATTGAACATACAGAAACCGGGGCGAAGGTGCAGCAGGCCTGGCTGGATGAGGAAGTCATTCAGTGTGGTTATTGCCAGTCCGGGCAGATTATGGCTGCAACGGCCCTGTTACAGCAGATCCCGCAGCCAACGGATGCAGATATTGATGAGGCTATGGCTGGCAATATCTGCCGCTGCGGGACCTATGTACGTATTCGCAAAGCCATTCATAAAGCCGCCAGCCATGAAGCGTAAAAATTTGCCCACATCCCGCCGGGCTTTGCTGGGAGCTGCGTTAAGCGGGGGCGGCGGTTTTCTGTTGTCTGCTTTTCTGCCGGGGTTGCCGCTTTTAAAGGCTTCTCAGGCGCAGGATACAGCGACGGGGGTTGTATTCAGGCCGAATGCGTTCATTCGGATTACGCCGCAGGGCGCTGTGACGCTGATCATGCGTTATGCAGAAATGGGGCAGGGAATTTACACCGGTATTTCCATGCTGCTGGCAGAAGAGCTGGGCGTGACACTGGATCAGGTTTCTGTTGAGGCCGCCCCGGCTGATCCTGCCTATGTTGATAGTGTGGCAGGCGAGGAAGAAACGGGCGGATCATCCTCGACGCGGGATAGCTGGGTCCCCTTGCGGGAGGCCGGGGCTGCGGCCCGCATGATGCTGGTTGCTGCTGCTGCACAAATCTGGGGTGTGGCAGAAAGTGCCTGTCAGGCCCGGGATGGGCGCGTTTTTCATCCGGGCAGTGAGCGGAGCCTGTCTTATGGAGAGCTTGCGGAGGCAGCGACGCATCAGCCTGTGCCGACAAAAGTTTCTCTTAAACCCGCTTCTGATTTCACCCTGATTGGCACAAGCCCCCGCAGGCTGGATACAAAAGCGAAAACAAACGGAAGCGCGCAGTTCGGGATAGATGCGCAGATACCGGGCATGAAAATCGGGCGTATCATGGCGTGCCCGGTTAAAGGTGGCCATTTGACCGGCTATAATCGGGCGGCAGCACTAGCTGTTCCGGGTGTGGTGGATGTGGTGACGTTGCCGGATGCGATTGCCGTTATAGGCGAGCATATGTGGGCAGCCATGAAAGGGATGGAAGCGGCTTTTCCGCAATGGGAGTATGGTCCAAACGCAACCACCTCCACCGATGATATTATTGCCCGTATGAAAAAGACATCAGAACAGTCTGGTGTAGTGGCTGTCAAAAACGGTAATGCGCAGGAGGCTTTGAAGCAGGCGCACACGCGTATTGATGCTGTTTATGAGCTTCCTTTTCTGGCGCATGCGCCGCTGGAGCCGATTAATACAACCCTGCATATCAGGCCGGATGGAGCGGATGTCTGGGTTGGCACACAGGTGCCTGGTCGAGCGCGGCAGGAAGTGGCTGATGCAACGGGTTTACGTCCGGAAAGTATTGCCGTGCATAATCACCTGATTGGCGGGGGTTTTGGGCGCAGGCTGGATTCCAATTCTATCGGTCAGGCAGCGCGTTTTGCAAAACAGGTGTCTTACCCTGTGAAGCTGATCTGGACGCGGGAAGAGGATATGACGCAGGATCAGTTCCGTCCGTATTATTATGATCGGATTTCTGCGGGGCTGACTAAGGATGGTGCGATTAGTGGATGGCATCATCGCACGACGGGTTCATCCGTCACGGCGCGCTGGTATCCGGAGGGGATGCAGAAAGGGCTGGACCCGGATGCTGTGGAAGGGGCTGCGCAAACCCCTTATGCCATGCCGGACCAACTGGTTGAATTTGTCCGGGATGAACCCGATGCGGTGACGACCCTCTGGTGGCGGGGGGTGGGCCCAACACATAATGTGTTTGTTGTTGAGAGCATGATTGATGAACTCGCACATCAATCCGGACAGGACCCGCTGGCGCTTCGTAAAAAGCTGGCCGCTCAGCAGCCCCGCGCGCTGAAAGTGTTGAACGAAGTGGAAAAGCAGTCCGGCTGGGGGAAGGCGCTTCCGCCGGGTCATGGGATGGGGATTGCGCTCCATTATTCTTTTCAGACATGGGCGGCGACCGTGCTGGAAGTTGCTGTTGAGAAAAATGGGTCGATCCGTCTTGTTCAGGTGCATAGCGCCGTGGATTGCGGGCCGATTGTCTTTCCCGATGGTATTGTGGCGCAAATTCAGGGTGGCCTCATTTTTGGGCTGACGATGGCGCTTTATAATGAAATCACGTTGAAAGACGGACGGGTTGAACAAACCAACTTCCACAACTACCGCATGATGCGTCTGAACGAGGCGCCGGATATCCAGGTGCATCTGGTGCCAGATCCTGAAGCAGAAATTGGCGGGATTGGGGAGGTGGGCACTGTTGCAGCGGCCCCGGCGCTGGCAAACGCTCTGTTTGCTGCAACCGGAAAACGCCTGCGCCGTATTCCATTTGCCAAACAGCTTGGCGGAGAAAAGGCATGATGTCGCTTCGCTCTTTGAAACATGTTTTGCGCGGGGCGACAGCCGTCGCGCTGAGTTTCTACAGTGGCATGGCGTTTGCTGGCAGTGCTCCGGGAGCTGAGGCCGATACGCGGCCCGAGCTCATCAAACGAGGAGAGTATCTTTTCCGGGCGGCGGACTGTGCGGCGTGTCACGTAGCACCTAAAGGCGGAAGTCTTACAGGCGGGCGGCCTTTCGTGCTGCCTTTTGGCACAATTTTTGCTGTTAACATTACGCCAGACAAGCAAACCGGGATTGGCAATTATACGGATTCTGAGTGGCTGAAAATGTTGCGGGACGGTGTGGGGCGTGGAGGGAAGTATCTTTATCCCGTCATGCCTTATACGGCTTATACACTGCTGAGTGATGCAGATGCGCTGGCCATCAAGGCCTATCTGTTTAGCGTGAAGCCTGAGAATGTGCCTGCTCCCCAGAACAAGCTGTATTTTCCGTTCAACCAGCGGTGGAGCATGATATTCTGGAACTGGCTGAATAACCCGAACAAACGCTTCCAGGCTGATCCAGCTCAATCGGAACAATGGAACCGCGGGGCTTATCTGACGGAAGCGTTAGGGCACTGTAGCCAGTGCCACACACCCCGCACCATAACATACGGCCTGAGTAGTAAAGCCTACGCCGGGGCCGTGCAGGTTGGCTGGCGTGCTTATAATCTGACATCAGACAAGCAGCACGGTTTGGGGGGCTGGACAGACGAACAGCTGACGTCCTACCTCTCAACCGGTAAAGCCAGTGGCAAGGGGGCGGCGTCGGGACCGATGGCGGAAGCTGTGGAACATGGCCTGCGCTATATGACGCAGGCTGATATTGCAGCCATGGTAACGTATTTGCGCAGTCTGCCGCCTATTGCAGAAGGGCCGGTGGGGCAGGTTATGTCGCCTCAGGCAGACCATGCCTTGAGTGATGTCGCACGCAGAGGGCAGGGGCTTTTTGCACAGGCTTGTGCCGGGTGCCATTTACCGGATGGACGCGGCCGACAGTCTGAGTGGGCCGCGCTTGCTGGGGCACATAGTGTGTCAGATCCTGCGGCGGATAATCTGGTGCAGGTTTTGCGCAGCGGCACAGCGCTAGAGACGGGGCAAGGACGCGTTTTTATGCCCGGTTTTTCAAAAGCCTATACAGAGGAAGAGCTTGCAGCCATTGCCTCTTACGTTCTGGCCCATTTTGGCAACACACAGACGGACATCAAACCGTCTGCTTTTAAAAACTAGGGGGCGTTGCAGCACTCACAATGTGGCAGGGTTCCTTGCCAATGTTGCGAAAGCGGTGGGGAAGATTGCTGTCAAAATAATAGGCGTCCCCGGGGCCGAGAATAGCGCGCTGGTCGGCCACAGTAACTTCTATTTCCCCACTGATGACCACGCCCCCTTCTTCCCCCGTGTGATGCAGCATGGTTTTGCCCGTATCTGTGCGGGGGGCGTAGACTTCATCCAGCATTTGCAGGGCGCGGCCATTCAGGTTTGTGCCAATCTGGCGGTAAGAAATCCCTTTGCCGCCAATCTCACGCAGTTCAGACGCACGGTAGAAAAGCTTACGCTCTTCCAAATGCTCGAAGGCGAAAAACTCCGATAAATTCATTGGCAGAGCATGGACAATCTGACGCAGCAGCCCGACTGAAGGGTTGATGGCGTTGGATTCAATCAGTGAGATTGTGCCATTGGCAACGCCGCATCGTCTCGCCAGTTCGCGCTGGGACAGGCCGCGTTGCGTGCGTAAAGCGTAAAGTGTGCCGCCAACATCCATAACGTCTGATTCTTTCGCTGCTCTCTATTTTTAACCGTAATGAAAAAACAGGCGTTCTGACAAGGGGAAGACGCAGGGTGCGTTCGATACCTTTGCATCCTATTAGTGTTTGAAGTGTTTTTGATACTGAACACATGCTTCGGCGAACTGTTGAAGGCCGCGGAGATTGAAAAACCTTACAAAACTGTTGCGATAAAGCATTGTTCTCCATATCATAACACAAAAGAAACGTTTCTTGTGAGGTCCGTAAGATACTGCTGATACCGAATCTGTTTTGTATCTGTGCAAGAAAGTTCACATTACGAGGCGAACGCGCAGAGGTTTTCCGGGCAGCTTTAAGTCTTATGTCTCCGTAGAATTCAGGCTCATCTGAACGCAGAAAAGCGTTTTAAATCCTGCCTTTTTCGGCATTTCAAAGTGGAAGAAACAGACGTGAGCAGAAAAACGAAACTCGCAGAGATGGTCACTTCCCGCCGGAAACTGCCTCTTCGATGTGCATTGTCCTTCTCGGCTTTAACAATGCCTGCGCTTCTTGCGTCAGATCCCGCAAAGGCGGCCTCGGGAGAGGTCTCTGCGCCTGTGTCAACGCAGGTGCATCATGCGCCCCACGGCAAGCGCCCGGTCCGCACCGTGTCTGGTGCGTCCCATACACCTGCAGGTGGCTCTGCCAGAATGGCGACGCCCGCGGTTAGGCACCGGGATCATGGTCCTGTGCAAGGGGGTAGTGAAGCGCTTGAGGTCAGCTCGCACCGCAGTGTTTCGCGCGGGGCAGACAATGTGGTGTCCAAAGCCGTTATGGAGCAGTTCACGCCCGGCACGTCCGTGCTGAAAGCAGCGGATCGTCTGCCGGGTGTCAGTTTCAGTTCGACTGATCCGCTTGGGATCGATCTGTGGGGTGCCAGTATTTACGTGCGCGGGTTTTTTATGGACCAGCTTGGCGTGACGCTGGATGGGATCCCGCTGAATGATCAAACCTATGAGAGCAATAATGGTCTGAACATCATTCAGGCGGCGATTTCTGATGATATTGACCGTAGCATCATCTCCGAAGGGCCGGGCGGGGTGAATGTGCCCTCCACCTCCACATTGGGTGGGACAATGCAGTTTGAAACTGCAGACCCTAAGGACAAGCTGGGGGGGAAGGTTTCACAGGGGTTTGGCAGCTATAGTTCTTTCCGGACCTACGCCCGGCTGGACAGCGGTAAGCTGAATATTACAGGCACCAAGTTTATGACAGCCTATTCCCGCTCGGATGAAGGGATGTGGGCAGGGGGTGGTTCTCAGTTCCAGCAGCAGGTGGATGCCAAGCTGGTGCAGCCTATCGGGCATGAAAGCGTCATGAAGGCGTTCTTCAACTGGAGTGACCTGGCAGAGTGGAACTACTGGGATACGTCTCTGGCAATGCTGAAAGGGCTTGGGTGGCGCACGCCCCACCTTTATCCTAACTACGGCAAAGCCTATAATTACGTTGCGGGAAATATCTCTCTTCCCACCACAGATGCCATTGAGGCCAATGGGGACGAGCCCTATCTGTATGATGGCGGACAGCAGGAGACCAACTACACGGGCGGCCTGAATTTTGATCTGGCGCTAACGGAGCGGCTGCGCTGGCGTACCAATCTCTATGGTACCAGTCAGACCGGGTATTATACGTATTCGGACACCTCCACGCCTTCGGCTGATACAGAAGCGCCATTTTCACAAGAAGTCTGGCAGAACCGGCAGGAGCGCTACGGTTTTACGACCAGCTTCCTTTATAAAATTGCCAATCATAGTCTTGATGCTGGCGTCTGGTATGAAAACAACAATCAGGAAGCCGGTCTGTTCTGGTATAATGAACCCACGTTAGGGGAGGGTGCACCCCTGAAAACGGTTGGCCCGTACAATACCTATGGCAAAGCGTTCCAGCAGGGATATGGGTTTAACTGGAGAACCAATAACTTTGCATTTCATCTGCAGGATACCTGGCGTCCTGTTGAGAATCTGCGTGTGACAGCAGGCTTTAAATCTGTTCTGGCCACCACGACGGGCGGGGCGTCCTATAATAATTCAGATTATACCGGCGTGGATGCTCTTCCCAACGGGAGCATGACGGCATCCAGCGCTTTCCTGCCTCATGTGGGCGCGAGTTATCGTTTTCTCAAGAACCATGAATTCTACTTTGATCTTGCGGAGAACATGCGGACTTATCAGGTTCTGCCAAACGGGGTTGGGAATTCTCCCTGGTCAGTGCAGGATCAGGATGCCTTTAAGAAGCTCCAGCATGGTGTTTCGCCTGAAAAAGACTGGGTCTATGCGGTTGGGTATCGCTATACCGATAAACTGATCCAGGCCAGTCTGGCAGGATATCATGCAGATGCCCGAAACCGCCTTCAGGCTGCAACGGAAGGCACTATTCTGGCCCCGGTTTCCACCGTTGTGCCAACGACGGTGCATACAAATGGTGTAGATGCTGCTGTCACGCTGACGCCCATCAAAGGATTGGCGATCTATAATAGCGTCAGCTACAATCACTCCACATATGGCGGAAATATCACGACATCAGATGGTATTTACTACACTAAAGGCAAGAAGATCGTAAACTTTCCGCAGTTTATGTATAAGGCCAACCTGTCGTACCGCTGGAAAGGTCTCGAGACGCATTTTGATGTGCACTATTATTCAAAGCGCTACTATAGCTATGTGAATGATACCTCTGTGCCTGGCTACTGGCTGGCCAGCACAGGGGCACGCTATAATTTCGGGAAATTTGGTTTTGCCAAAAACCTGTCGGTGGATTTTAACGTCTATAACCTGTTTAACTCCAAATATATCTCCATGATGGGGCAGAACGGGAACCCGATGTCCGGAGATTATCAGTCTCTGGAGCGTGGGGCAGTCCGTGAATTTTTCGGCACTGTCAGCGCGGAATTCTGACGCTGTGGTAAAAGCCTTTTCTCAACGTAGTAGAGCCAAGATCCTCATGTCACTGTGCAGTATGTGCCTGAAGGGTGCTGGGGGGCTTTCAGGAGAGGCGCAGCAGTGGGCGGAAGGTGGTTGTCGATGACTGTCGTCCAGAGCTCTTCCTCTCAACTGGCGCATACCCTGAGGCCGCGGCATATCACCATGATTTCTCTTGGTGGTGTAATTGGCGCGGGGCTTTTTATTGGGTCCTCGGGGGCTATTCTGACGGCAGGGCCGAGCGTCCTGATTTCTTACGCCCTCTCCGGCCTGATGGTTTTTCTGGTCAATATCATGCTGCGAGACATTGCTTTGCATGCGCCGGGGCATGGGTCTTTTGTCAGCCAGATCCGGCATGCGCTGGGGCCATTGCCCGGTTTTGTGGCTGGGTGGGTTTACTGGATGGTCTGGGTGACGACGCTTGGTGTGGAAGTGATTGCCTCGGCGTCACTCATCGCGCCTTATGTGCCTGTGCCGTATGCGGTGATTGAAATTGTCATTCTTGCCGTCATGACGGCCATCAATCTGATGTCTGTCAGAAATTACGGCGAATGTGAGTATTGGTTTGCGCTGATTAAGGTTGCCGCCATTTGTCTGTTTGTCGTGATTGGTGTTGTGTTGCTGAGCAGCCATTCTGTGCCGGTTGCAGACAATTTTCTGGGGCATGGTGGCTTTATGCCGATGGGCGCTTTTGCCTTTCTGGCTGCTGTGCCCACTGTTCTGTTTTCCATGACGGGAAGCGAGATTGCGACCATTGCGGCTTTGGAATCAGATAATCCGGATCGCAATATTGCTCGGATTACGCGCACGGTTGCGGTGCGGTTGCTGGTCTTTTATCTGACCTCAATCACCTTGATTTTGTGCCTTTTGCCCTGGTCGGAGAGCGTGCGTGGAATTTCACCTTTCCTCATGACGCTTGAGCGCTTCCATGTGCCCTATGTCAGTGTGGTTATGACGCTGGTCATTCTGTCCGCAACATTGTCGACGCTTAATTCAGGTTTATACGCCACATCCCGCGTCGTGTATGAAATGGCCCGCAGGGGGGATGCGCCACGCGCCTTGCAGGTCATGGCGCCACAGGCGCATCTGCCGCGCCGGGCGGTGCTGGCCAGTGCTGCTGTAGCGTTGCTGGTTTCTGCCACGGCCGTTCTCTCGCCCGGTGTGGTGTTTGCCTTTCTGGTCGCCACAACGGGCGCATTTATCATGGTCTATAATATCCTCATTGTCTGTGCGCGGTTGCGGCTGTATCGGCCGGGCGCATGGAAGGGCTGGCTGGCGATCATCATGCTCGTGGGGGTTCTGCTTTCCATGCTGGGTGCGCCGGAAACACGGCATGAACTGGCTGTCGGGGCGGTCGCCCTGTGCCTTATTACGTTGGGTGGCTGGATAAAGCTTCGTTCCGGTGGCGTTGCATCTGGAGCCAGAGAATGACACTCTTTTTCTCCCTGCGCAGTGCTGCTGCGTATTCATCTGCTCTATCAGCCAAGGGGTTTGATTTTATGCGCTATTCCACAGCTCTCCGGTCCGGCTCGGCGGCTCTTGTGCTGGGTCTTGTGGCACAGGGAGCCTCTTCCGTAGCGTCTCTTAAAGCGTGGGCAGATGAGCCGGTTGTGCAGGAAGAAGAAAGCGACATTATCAAGCTTTCTCCGGTCACGCCGCATCGTATTCTGGTGCAGGATACTGCGGGCACACACGCCAAGGATGGCCGTATTTACGTTGTGGATGCGGACAAGGGGAAGCTGCTTGGCATGGTGCAGGCGGCCTATAACGGCAATGTTGTACAGGACCCCAAAGGCCGGGCGTTTTATGTGGCGGAGACGGTCTGGTCTCGCGGTAATCGCGGAGATCGTCTTGACCTTCTGCCTGCGTATGACCCGCAGACGCTGACCATTACGAATGATGAAGTGCTGCCGGGCAGGGCGCTTGTTACGCCCAAGAAAAATGATCTTGCAATCAGTCAGGATGGCGGACGTGTGTATGTGTTTTCCATGGTGCCCACCAATGCGGTACATGTTGTGGATACGGCCACACATAAGGTCACCCAGACTGTGGATCTGCCGGGTTGCGCCCTGGCCTATCCGTGGGGGAATGACGGGTTTACGTCCATCTGTGCGGACGGTGGCCTTGCCAATGTCCGCCTGAAGGACGGCAAAGCAGAGGTTGCGCACACCAAGCCGTTTTTTGACCCGGAAAAGGACGCTGTTTTTGAGCACAGCCCAACCCGGCGGTCTGATGGCAAAACGTGGTTTATTTCCTATAGCGGCCTTGTTTATCCCACCGCCTTGTCTGCTGACAGCAAGGTGGAAGCACCCTGGTCTATTCAGGAAGCGGCTGGTATGAAAAAAGCCCCTGCTGCTGAGGCACCTTTCGCTAAAACATGGCGTCCGGGCGGCTGGCAGCTCTCTGCTCTCCATTATGCCAGCGGGCACCTGTTTGTGCTGATGCATGAAGGCACATTCTGGACCCATAAAAAGCCGGGCACGGAAATCTGGGAACTGGATACTGCAACGCATAAACTGGTGCGGCGTATTCCGTTGCCTGTGCCGGCCACAATGGTAGGCGTCACGCAGGATGACAAACCGCTCCTGTTTACCAACGATAATGCGGGGGATCTGTTTATCTGGGACATGAAAAGCGGCAGGCTGCTGCACAAGATGTCTCATTTGGGCGATGACCTGTACTTCACTGTCGCGCTGGGTGAATGAGCGTGCATAACCTTTTACTTCAGATGCTGGGGGCGTTGGGCAGCGGGGCGTTTGGTGCGCTGTTCCTGTTCACCGGTATTGGCAAAGCTACTGACAGCGCCCGGTTTGCCTCAGATATTGCAGCCTATCGCCTGTTGCCGCTTGATGCGGCGTTTCCGGCTGCCTACGCCATTATTGTGACGGAAACCCTTCTCGGGATCTGGTTGTTCTCTGGTGCAGCTACACTGGCGGCTGGACTGGTCTCGGCGGTGTTGCTGCTGGTGTTTGCGGCTGCGATGGGGATCAACGTGGCACGAGGCCGCACGCATCTGTCCTGCGGGTGTATCCCCGGTGTGGATGCGCGCCTGTCATGGGCTTCTGTGTTGCGTAATGTGGTGCTGGCCGTGCTGGTTTTTCTGGTTGGGCTGTGCGGTCAGCCGGAGTTTGGTCTGCTGTGTGTTGAAGGCTTGCTTATGGGCGTTTCCCTTCTGCTGCTGTGTGTGGCAACGGCGTCTCTTACTGGCGCGGAGGCTCTGAACTGATGCTGATTATTCTCACAGTGTCCACATTGTTGCTGACCGTCTTCACACTGGGGCTGGCGCTGGGTGTGTTTGTGCTGGCCCGCCAGATTGGTGTGCTGCATGAGCGGCTGGCTCCCATTGGCGTGCAGCCGGTTCTGTCCGGCTTGCAGGCCGGGCAGGCGCTGCCTCAGGTCACCGCCCGCACGCTGGCTGATGCGCCGGTTGCCATTGGGGGTGCCAGTGCGACTGGCCGCGCCATGATGCTGATGTTTGTCTCGGCTGATTGCCCCGTCTGTAAGCGTGCTCTGCCTGTGGCGCGTGCTGTGGCGCAGGAGCATGGGCTTGATCTGGTGCTGATAGGCGAGGGCGATGTTGCTGCCCTTTCGGCCATGGCGCAGCGGACGCCGCTGGGTGGTGTGCCGTTGCTGGTCAGCATGGAACTGCTTTTGCTGATGCAGATTGGCCGTCTGCCGACTTTGGTGGTGCTTGACCCCCGTGGTGTCATCACCGCGCGGGACGTTGCCAGCAGCCGCCGCGAAATTGAATCTTTGGTTGCTACGTTGCCGCAGGCACGTCCGGCCCAAATGAAGGAGACCTCTCATGTCGCAGTCTGATGTGTCCGCACGGTCCGGCACGCGCGCTGAAAAGGACGGCACGGCACACAGCCTGCTGGACCGCACGATTGAGCGTTTGACCCGCCACGTTGCTGGTCATAGTTCCCGCCGCGGCCTGCTTGGGCGCGTTGGGGCGTGGGTGACGTTCGGGGCGTTGATCCCGACTTTGCCGGTTGAGCGGGCGTCTGCCGCGCAGGCCGCTAAGCCCAAATTCAAAGCGCCCACGCCGTTTGCGGCTGATGCCCAGACGACGGACCCTACGGCCTGTAATTACTGGCGCTATTGCGCGATTGACGGGTTCCTGTGTGCGTCCTGCGGCGGTGGTGTGCATAGCTGCCCACCGGGGACGAGCCCTTCACCTACCTCATGGATTGGCACCTGCTTTAATCCCGGAGACGGGCAGTCCTACCTTGTTGCGTATCGGGACTGTTGCGGACAGGATGCGTGCAGCCAGCCCCTGTGCGTTGGCACGGAGGGTGACCAGCCGAGCTACCGGCCTCAGGCCAATAATGATATCATCTGGTGCTTTGGTACAGGCGCACTGATCTATAATTGTTCGACTTCTGTTATTGTTGGGAATGCATCATGATTAAACACGGTTTACGTCTTCTGGCTGGTGTTCTTGCCGCGGCTCCGGTTCTGGCGGGTTCTGCCCACGCAGCCTCTGACGGGCTGACGGTTTACAACACCAACTGTTCCGTATGCCATCAGGCTGGTGGGGCAGGGATGCCGGGCCAGTTTCCTGTTCTGAAAAACCGGATTGATAAAATTGCAGCTACGCCTGAAGGCAAGAAATATCTGATGGATGTTGTGCTGAACGGTCTGCACGGCCCCATTCAGGCCGGTGGCGCGGCTTATGCCGGGTTCATGCCGTCTCTCAAGGCGCTCTCTGATGATGATATTGCGGCTGTGCTGACCTATGTGGCGTCTCTGGGTGATACCTCACCGGCCCCGACCATTACGGCGGATGATGTGAAGGCAGCCCGCGCAACCCCCAAGAAAGGTCCGGAAGTTCAGGCTGAACGGAATGCGCTGAATGCTGCTCACCCTATTCCGTAATGTTGTAGGGGAATGCACGCTGCGGCCTGCCAGACGCATGGTTTGTCTGGCAGGGGCGATGTCTGCGTTTCTGTTGTGGGCTGACACAGCGCCCACAGCAGGGGCCGCGATGCTGGACCATGCGACCACAAACTATCTGACTCATTGTGGTGGCTGCCACGGGATTGAGGGTGTTTCAGCCCGTACATTTGTGCCGATTTTGCGAGACCACGTTGGTACATTTGCCTGCTCAGCAGAGGGGCGGGCCTATATCGGGCGGGTGCCGGGTGTTTCCATGTCGCTCATCCGGGATGATCAGGAACTGGCAGATGTCATGAATTTTGTGCTGTTTCGCATGGGTGGGGCCAGCACACCGGCAGGCACCAAGCCTTTTACGGCTGCGGAAATTCATACCTTGAGGGCACAGCCGATTGCCTCAACGGATCTTCTGGCCTTACGGGCCGAGGTGCTGGCCCGCGCTGCGGCGCAGTGCCCCCGTTAAGAGAGCGAAAGTGCATGCGGGTTGGCTTCCAGAAAAGACTGAATGGAGCTGTGGCCCGTTTCCATAACGCTCAGCAGGCTTTCCAGATGTTCCCGGTTGTTGACCAGCCCGCGCGCGTCCACCGTGCCATCCGGGGCCAGAAGCACCGCAAAGGGAACCCGGTCTACGCCCAGCAGACGGCCGATTGTAGCGGAATTGACCATGTCACGCGGGGTAATGCCAAGGGTGGAGACCGCTTCTTCCTGCGCCTGCGGGGTGTCATCCCCCACAAACAGCAGGTCGAGTTTTTCACGAACGCAGAAATCACGGGTAATGGAAACCATTTTTTGCGAAATCGGGCAGGTACCGGAAACAAACAGCAGCAGCAATTTTCTGCCATTGGACCTCTGACCACCGATGATGACGTCCTGCCCGTCCAGGGTTGTCTGGGGATGGGCATCCAGCCGGGAGGCCGTGGGGTTGACCGGAGCGAGAGCGCCAAGGGGCGCAATTTTGCGGTACAGTGCTTTAATCTGTTTGAGCAGCAGCAGGGCAACAGCGGCAGTCAGCACCATGATGATCCACAGTGTGCCCTGCGCCAGTATCAGAGCCTTCATATCCATCAGTTCCCGGTTGTTTGCCTGACTATTGCAACAAATGGCCTGATGGTCGATCAAAATATCCTCCTTTAAGGAACGAGCACGCCATGTCTCATGCTTTGCAATTTTATTATAATGGCCAGTGGGTTAACCCGGTGGATAGCCGCACGCTGGATGTTATCAATCCTGCAACGGAAGAGGTGTGCAGCACGATCGCCCTTGGGGAAGTTGAGGATGTAAACCGGGCGGTGGCCGCTGCCCGCAAGGCTTTTCCGGCATGGTCCGTCACCACGCGGGAAGAGCGTCTGGCTGTGCTGGAGCGTATTCTTGTTGTCTACAAAAAGCGCTCTGAAGATATGGCGCAGGCGATTTCTCAGGAAATGGGCTCCCCCATTGCCCGGGCGCGGGACAGTCAGGCATGGGCTGGTATGGCGCATCTGGAAGAAATGATTTCAGCCCTTAAAACCTACGTGTTTGACGAAATGCGGGATGATATTCTGATCACCCGCGAGGCGGTTGGGGTTGCAGGGCTTATTACGCCGTGGAACTGGCCGATGAACCAGATTATGTGCAAGGTCGCGCCCGCGCTGGCCGCAGGCTGCACGGTGGTGCTGAAGCCCAGCGAGGTCGCACCGCTCAGTGCTCTGGTCTTTACGGAAATTCTGGATGAGGCAGGCCTGCCGCCGGGCGTTTATAATATGGTCAACGGTGATGGCCCCGGTGTGGGGGAAGCTATTGCCAGCCACCCGGATGTGGATATGGTTTCCATTACCGGTTCGACCCGTGCTGGTATTGCTGTTGCAAAACTGGCAGCGGACACAGTCAAACGCGTTCATCAGGAGCTGGGCGGGAAATCACCAAACATCATTCTGCCTGATGCAGATTTTGAAGATGCCGTAACGCGAGGTGTTAAAGGCTGCTTTAGCAATTCCGGCCAGTCCTGTGATGCGCCCACCCGTATGCTTGTGCCGCGTGCGCAGATGGAACAGGCGATGCAGATTGCCAAAACGGCTGCTGAATCCTTCAAAATGGGCTCTCCGGCGGATGAAACCACGCAGCTTGGCCCGGTTGTGAGTGCCGTGCAGTATGATCGTATTCAAAAACTGATTGCCAAAGGTATTGAAGAAGGCGCGACCCTCGTAACGGGCGGCCTTGGGAGGCCGGAGGGGCTGGAAACCGGGTATTACGTCAAGCCTACCGTGTTTGGGAATGTTGTGCCGGATATGACTATCTCACGTGAGGAAATCTTCGGGCCGGTTCTGTCTATTCTGGCCTATGATGATGAAGAGCAGGCCATTCAGATTGCCAATGACACGCCTTATGGTTTGGGAGCCTATGTTCAGTCTGGTGACCTGAAGCACGCCAGAGCCGTGGCACGCCGCCTGCGGGCCGGGAACGTGAATATCAACGGGGCAGCATGGACCGTGGCCGCACCATTTGGTGGCTATGGTCAGTCCGGCAACGGGCGCGAATGCAGTTCCTTCGGGTTGACAGACTTTCTGGAAATTAAAGCTATTATTGGATATGGCGAGGGCGCATGAACACGGTAGCCAGCCTTTACGCAGCAGATGGCGGGGGTGGTCTGGTCTATCCGCCTCTGGGTGGCAGCACGCATGCCGATATTGTCATTGTAGGGGCTGGTCTGACCGGGCTTTCGGCAGCGCTGCACCTTGCTGAAAAAGGTGTGAAGGTGGTTGTTCTGGAGACCGAACAGCCCGGCTGGGGGGCTTCCGGGCGCAACGGGGGGCAGGTGAATCCCGGCCTCAAACCTCTTCCCTCGCAAGTGGAGCAGGATTTCGGGCCGGTTTATGGTCCGGCTCTTGTGGACGCAGCCTGGAATGCGCCCAACCTGGTTTTTGATCTGATTGAACGGCATGGCATTGCGTGCTCGGCCCTGCGTGGCGGAACGCTGAGAGCTGCTACAGCGCCCGCCCAACTTGCGCCTTTGCGGCAACTGACAGACGAGTGCCTGAAGCGCGGCTGGCCGGTGCAATGGCTGGAGCCAGCGGACATGCAGGCACGGTCCGGCAATGCTCTGTATTGCGGTGGGATGCTGGATGCACGGGGCGGCCAGCTTGACCCTCTGGCTTATACGCGCGGCCTTGCTCAGGCTGCGGCTAAAGCCGGGGCGAGCCTGTATGGGGGAACGTGGGTCACCTCTTTTGCCCGGCAGGGTGATGCGTGGCAGGTGCAGACAGCGCAGGGTTCGGTCCGCGCCGATAAGCTGCTGTTCGCAACCAATGGCTATACAGACAAAGCGTGGGATGCTTTGCGGCGGTCTGTGGTCCCGGTCTATAGCGGCATTGTCGCCAGCGCTCCGCTGCCAGAAGAGTATGCGGCCCGGATTTTGGCGCAGCACGAAGTTTTGTATGAACTGGGCCAGATTACGACGTACTACCGGGTGGATGCCCAGCGACGGTTGCTGATGGGCGGCCGATCCTATTCTCATCATTTACACGGGGCTTCGGCTTTTCCGTATCTGGTTCAGCGGGCGTTAACGCTCTGGCCGGAACTGCGCGATATCAGCTGGACCCATGGCTGGAACGGGCAGCTGGGTGTCACGCTGGACCATTATCCTCACTGGCATGAGCCGGAACCGGGTTTGCTGGCCTGTGTGGGCTATAACGGGCGTGGCGTGGCGATGGCGACGGTTATGGGGCAACATATCGCACAATACGTGACGGGGCAGGGCACGCCGCTGTTCCCGCCAACCCCGGTCAAACCCATAGCCGGGCATTTTGGGTGGAAAATGGGTGTGGCAGGGCGCATCTTATGGGGGCGGCTGGCGGACCGGCTGGGGCGCGTCTGATGCACGGTGAGGGCTGGGCTTCCAGTCCAGACCTTGAAAAAGTCTGACTGGGTCCATAGGGAGAAAAGCGGGATGCTCCGGTGCTCTTTTAAGACAAACGTCAAAAAGGGGGGGCAGCCACAGCCCGCTGAACTCAGGATGACAATGCCCGTTTCACTTCTTGCCTGCATGATTGCCAGCGCCAACCATTACCATATTCCCCCGCGTGTTCTGCCTGTGATCCAGAAAGTCGAAGGGGGTGTGACAGGGATGGTGCATCCGAACGGGGATGGCAGTGCGGATCTGGGCCTGATGCAGATCAATACGCGCTGGGTGCAGCCGCTGGCTGATATTCGTCATCTCTCCGTGCCTGCAACAGCAACGCGCCTGATTTCAGATCCCTGTTTTAATGTGGCGGCCTCAGCGCTCATCATGCGGACTTATATTGATGAGGCGCATGGCGATGTGATGCGGGCTATCGGCTATTATCATTCCCACACGCCAACGCTGAGTGCGGCTTACAGGCGGAAGGTGCTGAACATGGCCTCCTCCATGTTTGCCGCTAATAAATGACGGGGCGTGCTTCCGCGCGAGCCAGCCAGATCCGCTTTAAGGGGTGCATTTTTCAAACACTTTGCGGGAGACCCGGAACAGTGTTTCCCGCAGCCAGCGGTGGACCGGGTCCGTATCCCGCCGGGGGTGCCAGGCCTGAAAAGCTTCAACGCTTGGTAGGGAGAGGGGGAATTCAAAAGAGGCCAGCCCCAGAGCCTTCAACGAGATATGGTTGATGACAAGGCCGGGGAGGGGAAGGATGAGGTCCGTCTCCTTCATGCTTTCCACCATGCAATGATAGGTGGGAACCACCATGGCGATCCGGCGTGTCAGGCCGTGCTGGTTTTGCAGCATCCAGTCGATGGGGCCGCGTGCCCGGCCTCTGCGGGAGACGCTGATGTAATCGTAAAGCACCATGCTCTGAGGCGTGATGGGAGCGGCAAGAATAGGGTGATCCTTCCGCACCAGTCCTTGCATGTGGTCTCGCAGGACTGTCTGGCGTCGGATTTCGGGCTTCATCAGGTCGGTCGCGCCAAGATACAGGTCAATCCCGCCATCCCGTAACGGGTCAGAGGCCGCGGCATCCAGCTCCGGGGCCCATATCACTTCACAGCGCGGGCACTCCTGCTTGAGGGCTTTCAGAAGCGGCAGGGCGAGGGCAGCCACCACCAGATCATTCGCGCGGATGGTGAAGGTGGGGGCCATGTTGGCCAGATTGGCGAGGGCACGCGTTTCCAGCAGGCTGTCCGCACTGTGGACCAGATCCTGCACCTGACTGAGAACCCCGGTGGCAAAGGCCGAAGGGATCATACGCCGACCCGCCTGCACTAAAATGGGGTCTGCAAAGGTGGTGCGGAGTTTGGCGAGCTGGCGGCTCATGGCTGGTTCACTGACCTTCATGCGGCGGGCCGCACGGGATACACTCTCTTCTTCAGTCAACACCTTGAGGTAACGAAGCAGATCGAGATCGTAGCGTTTCATCCCTCCAGAAATAGATTTTGTCTGGCGGATTGACCAGAAATTATTCTTCCGAAAATCGAAGTCGTCGCTTTCCACAAATGAGGGTTGTCGGCAGGCGCCTCTCAGGATCATGTGCGGCCATGAACAACGTCGCCCCTCCACAGGCGGTCGGTGAGCCTGTCGTTCACGCCTCGCCACCGCGACCGTCCTATATTCCGCCTTTTGGTCTGCGGACTGTCATTGGCTGCCTTGGCATGCTGCTGGCGGTGCATATTGCAGGCTTTAATGAACATGTGACTGAAATCGGCCTGTCCGACATTCGCGGCGCGATGCATATCGGCCACGATGAGGGGACGTGGGTCATCTCCATTTATGAGGCGTTCAATATTGCCGCCATGGCCTTCACGCCGTGGTTCTATATGACGTTCTCAATCTACCGCTTTTCCATTTTTATGACGACGGTGATGGCGATCCTGTCCATCCCCGCGCCGTTCATGCCGGATGTGACATCGCTTTGTATTTTGCGGGCCTTTCAGGGGCTGGCGGGGGGCTGTCTGCCGCCGGTGCTGATGACCGTGATGCTCAAATATCTGCCACCGCAGATCCGCGTTTTCGGTATTGGTGGCTATGCCATGAGCGCGACCTTCGGGCCTAATCTTGGCCTGCCGCTGGAAGCCTTCTGGTTTGAGCATGTGGGCTGGCACTGGCTGTATTGGGAGATTATCCCGCTTGCCGTGGTTGCCGTGGGCATGATGGCGTATGGCTTGCCGCGTGACCCCATGCATTTTGAGCGGTTTGAGAAGTTCAACTGGTTCGGGCTGATTGTGGGCGTGCCGGCCATCTGCTCACTGGTGACGGTGCTGTATCAGGGGGACAGGCTCGACTGGTTCCGTTCGCCCCTCATCACCAATCTGACCTTCTGGGGCATGGCGGCCTTTATCGTGTTCGTCATTAACGAGGCCTATCATCCCAGCCCCTATTTCCGCATTCAGTACTGGCGGTCCCGCAATATTCAGGCGTCGTTGCTCTCGTTGGTCGGTATTCTGGCAATCTGCTCCATCATGGGGGAAATTCCGGCCCTGTATCTGGAATCTGTGCGGGGTTATCGGCCTATTCAGGCGGCCCCCGTCTCACTGGTGGTCGCGCTCCCGCAGTTGATTATGCTGCCGCTGATTGCGGCCATCTGTAACCGCCGCAAGGTGGACTGCCGCTTTGTGCTGGCTGGGGGCATGCTGTGCCTTGCGGGTTCGGCCTGGCTGGGCACGTGGCTGACGGTGGACTGGGTGCGGGACAATTTCTATCCGCTCCAGATCCTGCAGGTCTTCGGTCAGCCGATGACGGTGATCCCGACCCTGATGCTGGCGACCATGGCGATGGGGCCTGCGGATGGGCCGTTCATCTCCGGCATGGTGAACATGCTCAAGGGGCTGGCCAATGCAGTGGCTTATGCGCTGTTTGCCGCACTCAGCCGCCGGCGTGAGCAGTATCATTCCACGATGTTGCTGGACCATCACGGCACGCATGCTCTGGCTTTGCAGGGTATGGGGAATCCCATCACGCAGCAGCTTTCCGGCACGTCGCCCGATAGCGGGCATGTGGCCCGGAACTCCCTGCAGGTCTTTCATACCTACGTGCATGAGCAGTCTCTCGTGCTCGCACTCAACGATATCTACGCCCTGCTGATTGTCGTCTGCCTTGGCTATGCGGTGATGAACCTGGTGCTGCCGCATCGTGTCTATCCGCCCCGTGCGCCGTCTCCCAACACTCCCGCTCGTTAATCCGGAACTCTGACCATGATTTACAAAAAACCTCTGCTTTACGCAGGCTGTGCCGCCGGTGTTCTTGCCCTTATTGCGTGGGGCGGGGCGCGTTGGGTCAATGGGGATGGTGTGAACCAGTACACCAATGATGCCTATGTAACGGCGGATTTCCCGACGGTTGCGCCCAAGGTCTCCGGGCGTATTGACCGCGTTATTGCGCAGGACAACGAGCAGGTGCATGCGGGCGAGGAACTGGCCCATATTGAGGACGATGATTACCGCGCCGCACTGGATGTGGCGAAGGGGAACAGGCTGGCCGCACAGGGGGATGTGACCAACCTTGAGGCCGAACTGGCGCGGCAGGATGCAGTCATTGCAGAAGCGCGGGCGGCCGTGCAGGCGGATCAGGCGAATCTGATGTTTGCCCGGCAGAATGCGGTGCGATACCGCAACCTGTCTTCCGGTGGGGCGGGGACCATTGAGCAGAAGCAGTCCTCCGAAGCGCATGAGAAGGAAGCCGAAGCTGCCATTGCGCGTGATCAGGCCGGGGTAGATGCCGCCATCCGTCAGGTGGCGGTGCTGAAAGGTCAGCTTGAGCGGGCTCGTGGTGTGCTGGTACGCGCACAGGGGGATGAAAAGCAGGCAGACCTTAACCTGTCCTATTGCACCATTCCGGCCCCCATGGATGGCGTGGTGGGTGAGCGTGGCGTGCGCGTGGGGAATTATGTGCATCCGGGCACGGGTATTCTGGCGGTTGTGCCGACCCATGCCGCTTATGTGCTGGCCAATTTTCAGGAAACCCAGTTGACCAAAGTGCAGGCAGGGCAGCGGGCGACCATCTGGGTGGATACGTTCCCCGGCCATCCGCTCAAGGCGCATGTGGACTCACTGGCTCCGGCAACGGGCGTGGCCTTTGCTCCTATCCAGCCAGACAATGCCACCGGCAACTTTACCAAGGTGGTCCAGCGTATTCCGGTCAAGCTGACCTTTGATGCGGACCAGCCGCTGGCGGCCAGGGTGCGGGTTGGCATGTCGGTGGAAGCCAATATCGATACGTCTTCAAAGCCGGAAGGGCCGCATGCCAATGACGCTCGCTATGTCTGGCAGTAACGCCATGAAGCGCTTTCTTCTTGCCGGGTTTTCCATGGTGGTTCTTGCGGGCTGCACAGTCGGGCCGACCTATCACAAGCCGCAGGTCAAGGCACCTGCCGCATGGCGGGATACGCAGCCCCCAGCGGAAAGCCGCGTCACCACGGCGTCCACCGATCCGCAGTGGTGGAAACTGTTTAATGATCCCGCTTTGACGAAGCTGGAACATGAGGTCGCGTCCTCCAATCTGGACCTGAAAGCCGCCAGTCTGCGCCTGATGCAAAGTCAGGCAGAGCGGCGCATAGCCAGTGCCGCGCAGATGCCGCATGTGGAAGCCAATGCCTCCTATGGGCGGGAGCGGGCCAGCACGAATGGTGTGCTGGGGCTGCTTGGCACCATGGAGCGGGAGCAGGCGGGCTCTATTGCCTCAGGCTCACAGGGCTTTGGTCCGACGGCGCTGCCGGGGAGCGTGGGCAATCCTTCCTTCAATCTGCCGCAATACGGGATGAATGCCTCGTGGGAAGTGGATTTCTGGGGGCATGTCCGGCGCCAGGTAGAAGCGGCGACAGCAGCGACGCAGGAAACCGAGGAAATGCGCCGCGATACGCTGGTTTCCCTGATGGCCGAGACGGCACAGGATTATATCGACCTGCGGGCTACGCAAACGCAGGTTGGCATTCTTGAGCATAATATCGACGTGGCCAACAACAGTGTTCGGCTGACGAGCCTGCGGTTCCAGCAGGGGGCGGCAACGCGGCTGGATGTGGCGGAGGCGACGGGCCAGCTGCATACCTTCACCTCTCGTCTGGCTCCCCTTAAAGCGCAGGAAACGCATATGCTGAATGCGCTGAGTTTCCTTGTGGCGCGGGAGCCGGGTGCGCTGGATGCCGAACTGGGCAAACCTTCGGGCATTCCGTCCGTGCCAGCTGTGGTGCCGGTTGGCCTGCCGTCGGAACTGGCGGAGCGTCGGCCAGATATCCGCATGGCGGCGGACCATCTGCATGCGGCGACGGCAGCCATTGGTGTGGCGATTGCGGACTTTTTCCCGCGTGTGACGCTCTCCGGCAGTCTGGATATTCAGGCGCTTCAGTTCAGTGGGTTAGGGTCATGGGCTTCGCGTCAGTATGGCTTTGGTCCGACGGCGACGCTGCCACTTTTTGAAGGGGGACGCCTGACCGGCCAGCTGCATCTGCGCAAGGCGCAGCAGAAGGAAGCCGCCACCCTGTTCCAGCGCACGGTGCTGAAAGCCTGGCAGGAAATTGATGACGCCATGGCGGACTTTACCGCGGCCCAGAGACGGCGCGACGAACTGGCGGAAGCCGTGCATGAGAACGAGATTGCTGTGGAAACGGCCAAAGCTCAGTATGTGCAGGGGGCGTCTGACTTCCTGAATGTGCTGACTTTGCAGAATGCGCTGCTCTCCTCACAGAGCGCTTTGGCTACAGCCACGGCGCAGGTGGCCGGGTCTGTCACGCATCTCTATCGCGCTGTGGGCGGAGGGTGGCAGGATATCTATCCTGAAAAGACGCCTGCCAGAATACCGGCCTGAGGGATAATCCATGATAACAGTGAGACGAGGCGCGACCCTTAGTTCCGCGCAGTCGGATACGCTGACGCTCCAGTGCCATTTTGCTTTTGCGGATTATCAGGACCCTGCCCATCAGCATGATGGGCGATTGCGGGTTCTCAATCAGGGCACGCTGCGTCCCTCTGAGGTCTATCATCTGGGGCCTGAAGCTGCGGTTGACGTGGTGACATGGGTGCGGGCAGGGAGCCTGACGGCACAGATTGACGCGTTTGCACCGGAGGAGATTCAGGCCGACGGATTGCATCTGATCAGCACGGGTTCAGGTTGCCAGAAGCTGGCATGGCAAGCCGGGCCGGAGGGGGCGTCTTTTCTCCAGTTCTGGTTTTTGCCGGATACGGATGAAGGGATGCCACGGCAGGAAAGCCGCCTCAGTTTTCCGCAAGGGGAAGATGGTGGCTTTAGAATTCTGGCGTCCGGTTTCCCTGAAGATGACCCCGAGGAAAGTGAGGTCGTTACAGATGGCGCGCCAGTGGCCCTGAGTGCGGGCGCACGCCTGCTGCATGCCGTTATACCAGCGGGAGAGGGGGCGGCTTACAGCACCAGTGTAAACCGTGACTTATATCTGCTGGTGGTGTCGGGTGTTGTAAGCGTGGCCGGCGCGGTGCTGCAAGCGGGGGATGCGGCGGCTGTGAGTGATGTCAGAGATCTGACGGTGATGGCGCAGGAGCAGGCTGTTGTTTTGCTGACGGATGTGGCTTCGGTCTGACCGGGGCGGCGCAGGGTACGCCGCCGGTTAGGTCGCAGGCTTTTAGGGAGCTTTCCCGAAACAGGCCTTGCTCCGTGCGACTTTGCCGGACCCGATAACGCTGATGATCAGGAACAGCGTCGTTTCGCAGAATGCCAGTATCCATAAAGGAAGCGACTGCCCGGCAAACCCGACCAGAAGCAGCAAACCTACGCCGACCATCTGGCTGGCGGCCAGCCTGCGAGTGGCCACCCAGCGGTAGGCAGTGCTGGCCAGCAGGTAGAGGGCTGGCCCGAGCGTCATGACCAGAGCAGGGGCCCCTTTGGCCTCCTCAACCGGATTTTCCAGAAGCATATCCATGGCGACGGCGGTGACGATAATCCCGCCAATCAGGATGACATGCAGATAATGGAAGTACGCTCCCATCCGGCCCGGATCGGAGGAGCTGGTGATGGCGTGTTCGGCTTCCTCGCTGGAGGTTTCAAAATAGAGCCACCACATGGCGAGCGTGCAGAGAAAGCTTGCACCAAACCCGCCAAACTCAATCCATGACCAGTGCTCACTTTCCGCAAGGGAAAGACCGGAGGCCATGATGGTTTCCCCAAGGGCGACAATTACAAACAGCTGGCAGCGTTCCACAATATGGCTGCCTGAAATGGTCCAGTCCGACGTATGGGAGCGGCCCAGTCCCGGCAGCCAGAACCCGAACATGGGAGAAAAATATTCGCAGGCGACCCCGGCGGCCCATAACGGCACACGGGCTTCCGGTGAGGCCAGCCCGCCTACAATCCAGAAGCAGGCGGCAATGATACCCCAGCCCAGAATACGGCGGTAATTGGGGGCAAGAGGGTGCGAGGCAGGGAGGCTGAAGACAATAAAGGCGGAGCGGCCGACCTGCATGAGGGTGTAACACAGCGCGAAGGCCAGCCCGCGCTCCCCAAACGCTTCAGGGGCCGCAGCGCCGCAGACAAGGGCCAGTGCCATGGTGAGAAACAGCACGCCGCGCAGGGCGGGCACGCGCGGGTCAAACCAGTTTGTCACCCAGCCGGTATATTGCCACCCGAGCCATGCCGCGAACCAGAGGATGAGGGTTTGCAGGCCACCCAGAGGAGTCAGATGATGCAGCAGGCCATGACTGATCTGGGTGACTAGAAACACATAGACCAGATCAAAAAACAGTTCCTCATTCATTACGCGGGTATTATCTGCTCCCGGCTGGCGCATGAGGGGATGAGATGAGACATCCTGTGCAGTCATGAAGAACTCCGTTGAGAAGGGGGCGCCTTGAACGCTTCTGCGGCAAACCCGCGTTGCGTAGCACATTCCTGCGCCAGAAAATCAAGCAGGGCGCGCACGGCGGGCACAAGCCCGCGTCGGGATGGGAAAACCGCGTGGATAATGCCTGCGCAGGGCTGCCAGCCGGGCAGAACCTGCACAAGGCGTCCGGCCTCAATATCCTGCCAGATCATCATGGTGGGGAGTTGCACAATCCCGCTGCCAATCAGGGCGGCTTCCCGCAGGACGGCCATATCATCCGTGGCAAGGCGGGGTTCATGAAAAACCGTGGCGGTCTGCCCCTGCTGATTTTCCAGCAGCCACGAATGGGTGCCGGGGTGGGTTTTGAAGTCCAGACTGGGCAGGCCGTTCAGATCAGCAGGCGAGGCAAGAGGCTTGGGCACCAGAGAGGGCGCGGCAATGAGGCATTGCGTGCTGGTGTCGAGCGTCCGCATGACGAGGTCGGACGGAGCGAGGGGTGGAAAGCGCACGCGGATGGCGAGGTCAAACCCTTCCTTCAGGACATCCACCTGCCGGTTGGTGCTTTCAAGCTGAAGGGTGACAGCGGGGTAGCGCAGCATGAAGCGGGCCAGCAACGCGCCGAACTGAAAAGTCAGAAGTGCCACAGGGCAGCTCAGCCTAATTTGTCCGCAGGGTTCGGCCTGAAGCTGGGCGACGGATTGCTCGGCAGTGTCGGCAGCCGCCAGCATGGTCAGGCAATGTTCATAAAACCGATGCCCGGTTTCTGTTACGCTGAAATGGCGGGACGAGCGCTGGATGAGGCGCGTATGCAGCCGGTCTTCCAGCAGGCGGACCCGTCGGCTGAGGAGGGATTTCTGGAGGCCGGTTGCCCGCGCCGCTGCGGAAAAGCCGCCGTGTTTGACGACCTGCGCAAAATATTCAAAGTCGTTGAGGTCTCTCATCGTCCTGCCTGTGGAACGCATTGTTCGATTGAGCGCTCTTCCTGCGACAATAAGAGCAACGCATATTCCTTATCAAGCAAAGAGGCACAGGCCTCGGGCAATCAGACAGGATGATGACAATGCAAAAGAAAATTCTTGGCACGTATGGGAATGATCGGGGCCACTGGGTAGGGGATGGTTTTCCCGTCCGCTCGCTGTTTTCCTACAGTCAGTTCGGCACACATCTCAGCCCGTTTCTGCTGCTCGATTATGCCGGGCCGCATGAATTCAAACCCACCGACGCACGGCGGGGCGTAGGGGAGCATCCGCACAAGGGGTTTGAGACCGTAACCATTGTTTACGATGGTGAGGTTGAACACCGGGATTCATCAGGCGGCGGTGGCATTATCGGGCCGGGTGATGTGCAGTGGATGACGGCAGGCAATGGCGTCCAGCATGAGGAATTCCATTCTCCGGCCTACGCCAAAACCGGCGGCAGTTTCCGCATGGTGCAGTTGTGGGTGAACCTGCCAGCAAAGGACAAAGGTGTGCCTGCGGCGTACCAGACCATCCTTGCGGGGAATATCCCGACGGTGCCTTTGGCCAACAAGGCTGGCCATCTGCGGATTATTGCCGGGGACTATGAGGGAACCCATGGGCCAGCCCGCATCTTTTCTCCACTGAACGTGTGGGATGGTGTGCTGCATGAAGGGGCGCAGGTTACGCTGGATCTGCCCAAAGGGCACAACGCGGCCATTGTTTCTCTGGAGGGGCATCTGATTCTGAACGGGACGCAGGAACTCGGTGCCGCGCAGTTCGCTTTGTTAGGGCATGAGGGGGCTACTGTGACGCTGCAAGCCTCCAGAGCGTCCAGCTTTCTGGTGTTGACGGGAGAGCCGCTGAATGAGCCGATTGCAGGATACGGACCTTTCGTCATGAATACGCAGGAAGAGATCCGGCAGGCGATTGAGGATTTCAATGGCGGGCGATTTGGCGGCATTCACGCCTGATAAATCAGAAAAGAGCAAAAAAGGGAAAAGTTGATGACGCACACTGCACCACTTCATTTTGTCACGCTTTTGGGGAGCCTGCGTAAAGGGTCACTGAACGGTATTGTAGCCCGAACATTGCCCGAACTAGCTCCGGAAGGCATTACCATTACGTCTCTGGGGTCCGTAGCGGAGCTTCCGCATTATGATCAGGATGTGCAGGAGCAGGGATTTCCTGCTCCCGTTCTGACCATGGCAGAGCAGATCCGTGCGGCAGACGGGCTGATTATTGTGACGCCCGAATATAACTATTCCATCCCCGGTGTTTTAAAAAATGCGCTGGACTGGCTGTCCCGAGTGACACCGCAGCCTTTGGCCAGAAAAGCGGTGGCTTTGCAGACGGTTTCTCCCGGAGCTATCGGTGGCGCGCGGGCGCAATATCACCTGCGGCAGAGCCTTGTTTTTCTGGATGCGTTTGTTCTGAACAGGCCTGAAGTGATGATCGGGCAGGCAATGAGCAAGTTTGATACGGACCGGCTGGAGCTGACGGACCCGTCAACCCGGGCTTATCTGACGCGCCAGATTGCGGCACTTGCTGATCTGGCGCATCAGATTGCACCGCATAAATCCGGAAACGTATGAAAGCATTCAGGCTGGATGCTGTAGTGCATCCAGCCTGATCAGCGATTAAACTTTACTTGGACGCTGGCTGAGAAAGAGGCGTTCCCGTTTCCGGATCAAGCAGGAGCGGGGTGAGGCGCGGAGGCGCGGTGAAGTCGAACAGATCGTTGAGGTCGTGGGCCACGGCATCAAACGAGCCGCCGCCAAGGCGCTGGCCGTTTAGCCAGTTATCCTCGATAAAGCGGGGAATGGAGCTTTGGGTGATCTGGACATGACTGACGGCATTGCTGCGTGCCCACGGTGAGATGAGGATAAACGGGATGCGTGTGCCCGGTCCGCACCGTCCATTGACGGGTTTGTCCTCGACGCCCGGGAAAGGCGTGCCGGTTCCGCAGCGGCCCGGACCATTCAACTGGTCAACTTCCGCATCAAAAGATCCGTGCTGAGGTTTGATGAAGGCATGGTCATACCAGCCGTCTGAATCATCATACGCAATAAGGATGGCGGTATCGCGCCATTCCGGCTGCTGTTGCAGCATGTTCACCAGTGGGACGATGCCCTGCTGTTCATCCAGCGGGTCGGAATAGCCAGCATGGCCATCCTGAAATGCTGGCAGTTTGATGAAGGAGACGGCCGGAAGACGATGCGCTGCGACAACAGCTTTGAAGTCTTCCAGATCATATTCATGGTTGGCCGGGTCACGCGTTTTGCCGTCTGCACTCAGGGTATGACCAATGGCTGCGAGTGAGCTGGGGCGTGCGTGCGTCGGGTTTGCCGTGCTGGCATAATACTGGAACCAGTTATGGTGTGAAATGTAATCGGCAATCATTTCATGCACGACAGGGGAGTATGTTGCGCGCTGGCAGCCTGTTGTGCCGTCACTATTTTTGGTTTGCAGATTGAAGCCGCCCATAAAGCCGCCCCAGGACACATTGCCGGCCGTCAGCAGGTCACCGATATTCTTACCGGTCATCATCACCTGATTGCCTTTGACGGAGCAGACATCGCCAGCCGGATCAATATCATTGATCATCGTCCAGCCGCCCTGACCATCCGCAATATAAGGCGAGACAGCCTCTTTGGTGGAGGGCTTCTGGGTAGTGGCAATAATTTTCATGCCATTGGTCTGGCCAGAGACGGCCTCCAGCGCGCCGGGGGTGGAGGGGCCGTAGGTGTCCGTATAAGCAGCGTCGCTCATGGCAAAGCGCTGGGCGTAATTCCACAGGGCGGTGACGGTATTGCCATCAAAATAGCCCATCACCTGCCCGCGGGTGGCAAAGGCTCCGGTGCCGCCGGACGTGCCGCGGCCTGTATAGCGGGGGAACAGGTCGGCATGGCCATCATGATAGGCCATCTGTTCGGCAGTATAGAGGTGGTTCTGGTCTGCGGTGCTGGCCTGCGTGCGGTCTAGCCTGAACGGAAGCGATGCATTTTTTCCGTTCTCGGGGTTTGTATTAGGGTTTGTTTCCAGCAAATGCGCACTGAGCAGGGTATTGGCATGCGGCGTTTGCGGAGAGGCCTTGAAAGCAGGTTCCCCGGCCGGGTTGGCCGCTACAGGATAAGTGCCAAAATAATGATCGAACGCGACGTTTTCCTGATAGATCACGACCAGATGTTTGATTGGCGTTTTGGTCGTAGTGTCAGGCTCGGCTGCCCATGCGGAAGAGGCGAGTGTCAGCAGTGATGTACTCAGGCACAAAATGCTGCAAAAAGTTTTGAACATGGGCATCCCTGCAAAATCGGCTTCGAAGCGGGGCTTATAGCATAAGATTTCGTCTTTGATGAAGAACAGAAAAAAAGCGTTTTCTATAAAAATTTAGAAATTTTTACAGTGAGAGGGCGGTTTTTTGGAATGCGCGCGATGAAGGATCCTGTGTGAATTTCAAAAAACATTAACATTACTTGCTAGTAAGGACGTAGCGCCGGGCGATTTCTATACGTGCTCACGCCGGAAACAGCATAGGGAGCCGGAGAGTGCGCCGCGAGCCTCTCCGGCCTTTCGAACGATTTCAGGATGTAAAAAACTGGCTCAGGCCAATGGTGCGTAACGCGCGCCGGTAGGCAATGGAGCTACGGTCCGCCATGACGTGGACCTCCAGAGACGTATCCAGTGGCAGGTTTTCAGGTTTCTGGGCTTCGACCAATGCACGGTCTTCTTCAAACACTTTACGATTAAAATCGTAAACATCCTGCACAGGGAGTGTCGTATCAAAATTACGGCAGATAGGGGCGAACATCCGGGTTTTTCGGGCAGACACGGGCGAGGCAGCGTTCATGATCACCAGCCGTTTATCCTCTGGGAAATGAATTTCCAGCGTTGCCGTAAAGGGCACATGCACCCGGAAATGGCGGAGCCATTCGAACTCACTGCCCTTATGGTCTTTATGCCCAACCGGATAGTTGCTTACATCGCTGCGATACTCGGCCTCAAAGCCATAGGGCGTAATTTTGGGCATGTATGAGGGCACAACCGCGTTGTCCGGGTCTGCAAATGTTTCTGTATGCACAAAGGCAAAATGGGCGACGTCGATAAACCCTTCCACCTGCCGCCCCGCAAAGCCGCCAATATCAATCCATGGGCAGGTAATCTGCTGAAAACCCGCTTCGTCCCAATGGGGCATAGCGGGAAGTGAAGCCTCTCCCTGAGGGCGCAGGCAGGTCCAGATCAGTCCATACCGCTCCACTGCGGGATAAGTTTGCAAATTCAGGCGTTTGGGGATGGCGTTGTCGGGTTGCGCCGGGACCTTTACACACCGGCCATGCGGGCCAAACTGGAAGCCGTGATAGGCACAGGCCACGGTCTGCCCATTTCCCTTACCCATACTGAGGGGCACGCCACGATGGGGGCAGAGATCATCCGCAATAACAATCTCATTCCCGGCCCGATACAGGACAAGAGGGGCGTCGAGCAGCGTTACACCCAGCGGTTTTTCTTCAAGTTCCCGAACAAGGGCGACCGGATACCAGTAAGACGCCAGAATGAGCCAGTCCTCTTCATGAAAACTCACATCACGGGGCAGTCTGGCGTCGGTCTTGCTGGCACTGGCTGATGTCGTCACGTCAAAGCTCCTGAGGGGGCGAAAGCGGGGTGCTACAGTCACCCCTTCAGGCAAACTATGTCATTGATTATATTCTTATGGATATACTTGTTTTACGGTGTGGCCATTCTGGAAATGAGAGCGGGGGGAGAAAGCGCTTCTCACTTTCTGCCAAAGTGTCAGTTTCGCACCTGTAAAAGTTCTTTGCCTGCCAGATAGATGGCGGAAAATCCGCAGATCAGCCCCTCAAAGCCCGCAATGGTGGTGAAAATAGCCTGCCCGGTGAATTCTCCGGCGGCGAGGAGCCCGAAGAGAATGACAAGTGTTGCAAAAATTACCTGCAATTCCCGGGAGGCTCTGAGGGTCGCGATAAAAAGGATTGCGGTAAAAAGGCCCCAGATGAGCAGATAGCTACCGATGAGGGCAGGGGAGGAGGCCGCGATCACCCCAAAATGGGGAAGAACAATGAGCAGAACAAAAGAAATCCAGAACGCGCCATAGGAGGTAAAGGCCGTCAGCCCAAACGTATTCCCGTTGAAAAACTCGAGGATCCCGGCAAAAATCTGCGCGGCACCCCCAAAAATGAGGCCCATGGCCAGAATGGCGGACCCCATGGACACCAGCCCGGCATTATGAAGGTTGAGGAGAACCGTCGTCATGCCAAATCCCATCAGGCCCAGCGGGCCCGGATTGGCATAGAATTTTTCGTTATTCACCGGATTTATTCCTGTTTATTATTAGTGTTATTCCTTATCCTATGACTGTGTGAGGCGGAAAAGATATTAAAATCCGATGGTATTCTGATCACATTCTGGATTGCTCACAAATCTGTCAGAACGGGGGGCAGGCTGGGTCTGGCGAGCTTAATCCAGACGCACCGGCGGCCGAATGATGGTTTCAACCCAATCGGCAAAAATAGAGGCCATGCCGCGGAAGACCCCGAACAGTTCCATCTGGTGCCGGCGATACAACATGATGTGGCCCATGCGGGCGGAGAGCCCATGCATCAGGCCGCCACCGACCACGCGGCCTCCCGGAAAAGCGGCCCAGCCATTGTAATTGCCAAGTGCGACAATCGCCCCTTTGTTGTGGAAGATACAGGAGGGGACGGGTGTTCCCTGTTCCAGCCAGGCAGGCAGATGTGTGGCTAAGTGGCAGGCCTGCTGTCGGGCAACCTGTGCTGTTGCGGGTAATGGTTCCTCGGTAATGAAGGAGCAATCCCCCATGGCAAAAATCCTGTCATCATCTACGGAGCTCAGGTTTGGGTTGACCACAATCTGCCCGGAACGGCTGAGGGAAAGGCCGCCATAGGCCTTGGTGACTTCCGGGGCTTTGACGCCCGCTGCCCACACCCGCAGGGTGGCGGATACGTGTGAGCCGTCCTTCAGGGTAAAGCCGGTTGCGTCCGCTGCGGCAACGCGGGCCGACGTGCGGACATTAACGCCCAGCCGCTCAAGCTCCTGCTGCGCCGCGGCAGAGACGGATTCAGGAAAGGCAGGAAGAATGCGCGGGCCGGACTGAAGCAGCGTGACGCTGAGTTTGGGAGGCGCTTTGCCAAAGGCATGCAGGCTGACCGGGTCTACAATTTCCAAAGATTTATGGAGTTCAGCCGCAAGCTGGGTGCCTGTCGCTCCACCGCCGACAATGGCAATATCCAGCTTGGAACTATTGGCAAAGGACTTGAGAATTTCCATTCGGAACTTCTCATTGAAAGCATTGGCTTCAACAAGATTGTCAATAAACAGACAATGGTCTGTCACGCCGGGGGTGCCAAAATCATTGGCGCAACTGCCGACGGCCAGAACAATGGCATCATACGTCATGGTGCGGCTTTCCAGCACTTTGGTGCCGTCAGACGCATGGAAGGGGCTTAAAACAACCTCGCGTTTGGCGCGGTCGACCGAAATGACCTCGCCCGGCCAGAATTCAAAATGATGCTGGCTGGCCTGAGAGATAAAGCTAATGCGATCATTTTCATTCAGCACGGTGCCCGCTGCAAAGCAGTGCAGCATGGGCTTCCAGACGTGCGAGAAGCTTTTATCAATTAGCGTAATGCGTGCTTTGCCTTGCCTGCCAAGTGTTTTTCCTAAACGTGTTGCAAGAGCCAGCCCCGCCACGCCGCCACCGACAATCAGAATTTCAGACCTGGGTGCCATGAGTTTTACGTGCCTCTTTTGAGAAAGTCAGCCGAAGGGTGATTTTTGGAAAAGGCTTTGCGCGCAAAGGATCGGTTCATGAAACACGAGGTCTCATGAATAAAAAGAAGACTTAATTTTTATGAAGAATTACTGTGTAAAAAGGCAGGCCCCCGTAAAGGAGCCTGCCGGTAAGCGTGATCAGGCCGGAGCGTCGATATCGACGATGTTGATCAGCTTGTGGTTGACGAATTCCTTGATGCCAAGGCCAACCAGCTCGCGGCCAAAGCCGGAACGCTTCACGCCGCCGAAGGGCAGGTCTGCCTTGGGGATCAGCGGGTGGTTGATGTTGACCATGCCGGTGCGGATCTTGGTTGCAACGCGGGCACCACGGGCTTCGTCTTTGGTGAAGACAGCGCCACCGAGGCCATAGGGGGAGTCATTAGCGATGCGGATGGCATCTGCTTCGTCCTTGGCGCGATAAAGCTGCGTCACGGGGCCGAAAAATTCCCAGTGGCGTGCTGCGTTCTCACCGTCCAGACCGGTCATCAGCAGCGGGCGGAAGAAGGTGCCTTTTTCCGGAATTTCCGGACCAATGACTTCAACCTTGGCACCATGCTTGACGGCTTCTTCAACCTGACGGTGCAGATCGTCAACAGCCGCGCGGGAGCACAGCGGAGCCAGCGTGGTGGACGGGTCCATCGGGTCGCCAGCCTTCAGCTCGGCAACGCCTTTTTTGTAAAGGTCCAGGAAGCGATCATAAATCGCATCAGCCACAATCAGACGCTTGGCGGACACACAGACCTGGCCAGCGTTCCAGTGGCGACCCATGACAGCCCATTTGGCGGCTTTTTCAACGTCAGCATCATCCAGAACGATGAATGCGTCTGCGCCACCCAGTTCCATCATGGATTTTTTCAGGGCCTTACCAGCAACACCAGCAATGATGGAGCCAGCACCTTCAGAACCCGTCAGGGCCACACCGCAAACGCGGGGGTCTTCCAGGATCATGGCCGTGTGAGAGCGGGCCGTGTACAGGTTGCGGAACAGACCCTTGGGCAGCCCGGCTTCGATCATCAGATCTTCACAGGAGGCAGCACACTGCGGCAGGTTGGACGCATGCTTGAGCAGCACGGCGTTACCGGCAGAAAGCTGCGGTGCGATGATGCGGACGACCTGATAGAACGGGAAGTTCCACGGCTCAACGGCGAACACGATACCAAGCGGTTCATGCACCAGCTGGGCCTTGCCGGTTGCCGGGTCAGCTACGGGCAGGGCTTCCGGCTTCAGAAGCTCTTCCGAATATTTTGCGTAATATTCAAAAATTTCGGCTGAAAGAATGACTTCAGCTTTGGATTCAGCAAAAGTCTTGCCCATTTCAAGCGTGCCCAGACCGGCATACTTGTCAATGTCACGCCGCAGAATGGCGGCGGCGGCGTTCATAATACGCGCACGTTCAGCAAAAGATGTGTCACGCCATTTTTCAAAGGCAGCATGGGCCTCGGAAAGCGCAGTCTGAACTTCCTGATCTGTTGCCTCAGGGAAAGTAGCAACCACTTCCTCTGTATAAGGGTTCGTTGTCGCGTAAGCCATTAGTACCTCATAAAAACTCAAAAACAGGAAAAGGAGAGCGATCCCGCCGCTGCGGTATCCGATCAGGACGAGCAGAGTGAGACACGCTGCATCATCGCCAACCCTTAGGCCTGAGAAAAATATAGACCGGTCACTTTCCGGCAGAAAGGGGGGGCGCTTCTGCAAACCCTGTGTAGGGGGAGCAAAAGGGGGCCTCGCTCAATGCTGCTGCAAACCGTTCAGTTGGTGTTTGTCTATATATTCGTGGATATAGACATGGTCAATCTATAAATAATATGGGATTTTTGATAACACTTAATCTGAATCAGTATGGAAATAACGGCATGATCTGGACAATATCATAATTTCGTGATGATAATGACATTATTTTAACAAGTCTAAGTGGTTGGAAATTTTGGTGTTTTCATAGATTGTAAGGTCATTCTTCTTTATTTACATGATATTTGAAATTTTCTTCTGAAAATATATTTTCTGGGGAGTTGATTTAGAAAACTGTTGGTCGATGCTTTATGCTGGGCAGTAGAATAAAAAGAAATCGATCCATTCGTTTTTTTTATCTAACGAGTGGGGCAGAACATGTCGATTTTTCTCTTGTTCGGGACAGAAATGCCAAGATCGGCAGGGTGAAAAAGATGTTCTCTGTCTTGTTAGAGAAGACTTGTCGGGAAATTTGCGCAGTATTCTATATTCATTTGAATATAGATGAGTCTGCATTTCTAAAATGCGTCTCTATAGAGGGAGCAGTCCACAAGTCGGCAGCAAGCGGGGCATTTATTCAGTCCCCGGACGGCATCCCGGAGAGGAAGGTCATGGCCCCCCGGACATTGCCTGCGGCCATACAGCCTGAAAGTCGGGCGGTTTCATCAATATCCAGCAGCGGATTGCGCGCCATATAGAGAAGGGATTCAAGGCCCATCGTGAGCAGAGTGGCGGCAATAAAGCTTAGCCGGTCTGGTGAGATGGTTTTCACCGGCATCAGGCGCAGGATGTTCTGCTTGAGGTCTTCCAGCATGTCCCGCGTTTCCTTCATGGTGAACAGACGGGCGCGGATATGGTGCTGGTTGAGTTCAAAAAAGCGCGGTGCGCCGTTAATGCTAATCAGTTCGCGCAGAACAGCCTGATGGCTCCTGGTGAGCATCATTTCCAGATTATCCATGGGGCAACGCGATTGCAGGACAATATTCTTGACGCGATCAGCAACTTTGATCAGCAGGATATCAAAGATTTTTTCTTTGGTTTTGTAATAATTATAGAAGCTGCCGGGGGAAACATTGCTCAGGGAGACAATGTCCCGCACCGTTGCGGCATCCAGCCCGATGGTTGAAAACACATTCCACGCCGCACGCTCAAAAGCCTCCTCCTTGAAGGCTCTTGTCATTTCTCTCTTCTTGGAGGTTCGGTAGGCTTTCCGTTTGGCGGGCGCTTCTACGGGAACGTCCTGGGGAGAGGGCTGCTGCTGGGTGCTCAATTCTTTTTAGGCTCCTTCAGGCCTTTTTAGGCTGGGTGACGGGGTGGCTATTATTCAATCCTTGAATAATCTTTGTGTTCCAATGTCATACGGAAAGCAAGCGTGCCGGTTATGACGGAGACTGGCTGCTCCAGCCGCCACCCAGAGCGCGGGCAAGCTGAATGGTGCTGAGCGCCTGCCGCGTTTGCGCGCTCACCAGATCATCCTGCGCGGTAATCTTCTTGATGCGCGTTGTCAGCACGTCCTGCATGGTAAACTGGCCGCCTTCATACAATCCACGGGCCTGAGAGGCCGCCTGTGTGAGTGCGCTGACCTCTGCTGTCAGGCTGGTGATGTTCTGGTCTGCGCTGCTTCGGCTTTCATACGCATCTTCCACCTCCGCCAGAGCCGTCAGGACGGTCTGATCATACGTGGCAAGAGCCTGATGCAGTTGGGCATCGGAGGCCCGGATTTTGGCCTGTATTCGGCCTGCGGTGAAAATGGGCAGGTAGGCATTGACCGCCATCAGGCCCCCGGAACCGGAAACGCCGGGAATACCATCAAACCGCAAGCGGCCATCACCCCCGAAAAACTCTAACCCGAAGCGTGGCAGGAGGTCGGTCTTGGTGCTGATCAACCGTTGCAGATTGGCTTCCAGAACATGCTTTTCCAGCCGGACATCCGGCCTGCGTTCCAGAACGGTGGAGGGAAGTTCGGTCGCCGGTGGGGCAGGGACGTGATACTGGGCCGGAGAGGAGAGGTCCGGAGCCTGTTCGGGCGGCTGGCCTGAGAGAATGGCCAGCCGGTGGCGGCAGGCATCCAGAGAGGAGACCAGCATGGGGCGCTGCGCCTGTGCCTGCGCAATCTGGCCGCGGATGGTTTCAAGATCAGCCTGCGTGGTCTGGCCGGCATCAAAGCGGGCAGAAGCGTAGCGCAGGAGAGACTGAAGCGTGCTGACAGACTGGTCCAGCAGCACAATGCGCTGTTGCAGGCCGCGGGCCGTTACGTAATTGGCCGCAACATCGGCTGCAATCGCCATGTGGGTGCCGTGCAGCATCTCTTCTGATGCTAGCGCCATCTGCTTTGCACCGCGCTTTTTGGCCAGGTTGCCACCCCAGATATCCGGTTCCCACGCCATGGTGATGCCTGCAAGGTGACCATCCGTTGCGGGGTCCTGAATATTCGGGGTGGCCATTTTCATCAGCGGTGGAACCGGGTGCCGCCAGTCTACACCGCCTCCCATCATGCCCGCTGTGGCTCCTATGGTGGGATACAGGGCGGATTTGGCCATCTGGGTATAAGCGCGGGATTCCTGCACGCGGGCCTGCGCCACACGGATATCCGGGTTGGCCGCCAGAGCCTGCTGCACAAGCTGGTTTAGCAGCGGGTCCTGCCAGGCGGTCCACCATGCGGTAAGGTCGGTGGCCTGCGTAGAGGCTGGTGCTGCCGTGAATTGCGTGGGCACAGCGACCTGTGAGGCAGGCATCTTAGTCTTGAAAGGGGAGCAGGCGACCACACCCGAGCACAGAAGCGTGGTGAGCAGCAGCCGGGCGGAAGGTGCTGAAAAAGACATCGGCATTCAGTCCTGACGGGCAAGCATGGAGCGGAAGCGGAGCAGCGCCATGGCAAGAAAAAGAGTGGAGGAGAACACAATGGCCAGCAACGAGGGCCAGATACTCTCAAGGCCAGCACCGCGATACAGGATGGATTGTGAGATTTTCACGAACTGGGTGGTGGGGAAGAAGCGCACAAGGGACTGCACAAGGTCCGGCATGCTTTCCACCGGTGTGGCCGCGCCGGAGAGCAGATAGGCCACGGCATACACCGGCACGACCAGCAGCCCGAACTGGGGCATGTTGGGGGCGATGGTGGCCAGCATCATGCCCAGAGAGGTGACGGAGAAAAGATACAGAATGAGGCAGGCGGCAAACAGGAACTGGCTGCCCGCAATGGGCACGCCAAGCCACAGATGCACCGTTAGCCAGAGGGAGAGCAGGCTGGCAACAAGGATGACCGCGCCATTAGCCAGAATTTTGCCCACGGCAATCTGACTGGCGGAGACGGGGAGCACCAGCAGATGCTCGATGGTGCCGTGTTCCCGCTCACGGATGACGGCAGCGCCGACCAGAACAATAGAGAGAACCGTCGCGTTGGTGACGACCTGCATGACGGAGGTAAACCATGCGGATTCACTATTGGGGTTAAAGCGGATACGACTTTCCCCGTGGAAGGGCATCAGCTTGTTCAGGTCAGGAGAGTGCAGCTGAGCCTGCACTTCCCCCATAAAGATCTGTTGCAGATAGACAGCGCCCAGCCCGGCCTGTGTCATGGCGGTGGCGTCAATCAGTTCCTGTATGTCCGGGGTGCGGCCTGCCAGCGTGTCCGCCTCAAAACGCGGGGGGATATCAATCACAAAGTTATAGGTGCCGTTATCCATGCCAGCCTTGCTGTTGGCGCGGTCCGTCAGGGTTGGCGGTTTGAAATAAGGCGGCAGCACCACGGAGCGGAGCTGGCGGGAGAGGGCAGAATGGTCCTCATCAATAAACGCCACGGTGGCGTTGGAGACGTCAATCTTCACGCCATGCGCCACCAGCACAATGGCGACGGAGAAGGAGAAGACAATCAGCCCCATCAGGACGAAGTCCCGCATCAGGCTGTAGAATTCCTTGCGGCACAGCAGGCCGACATTCATGACCCAGCGCAGCATTATGAATCCTGCTTCTTGAGGAAAAGGCGTGCGCCCAGCATGTAAACAGCCGCAAAAGTGCCAAGAGCAGCATACATGGAGAGGAAGGAGGTAACCCCCAGCCCCTTTGTGAAGCTGCCCAGACAAATGAGCTGGAACCATGAGGCCGGGAACGTCTCGGCAAGGTAGTACGTCACGCCCGTAAGGGTGGAGATGGGGTAGAGCAGCCCGGAGAAGTTGGCGGACATGATCAGGCAGATAATGGCTGTGCCGAAAATGGCCGCGACCTGAGAGCTGACGAAGGTTGAAATCAGCAGTCCCAGCCCGGTGCAGGCCTGAATATAGAGCAGCGCCCCGATCGTCAGGCCAATGAACGAGCCTTTGAGCGGTACCCCCAGCACAGTGACGGACAGCACGACAAGCACCAGATAGGCGATGATAGCCAGCGCCACATAAGGCAACTGCTTACCCACCAGATACTGCCCGGAACTGGCGGGGGAGGCGTAAAGGTTCATGATGGAGCCAATCTCCTTCTCCCGCACCACGCCAAGCGCTGTCAGCATGGTGGGGATGAGGATCAGGGCCAGCATGATGGTGCCCGGCGTCATGGCGTAAATACTGCGGAATTCCTGATTATAGACAAAGCGCGGGATAATATTGACGGGTATCAGATGTGCCGTGGCGGAGGGGGGCAGGGTTTTCTGCATACTGGCGGCGTAGGTCAGCAGCACGGCGTCCACATAGGCGCGGACGTTGGCGCTGAGGAACGGCATTGCACCGTCAATCACCACGCCCACTGTCGGGTTGCGGCCTGCCGCCAGATCCCGCCCGAAGCCATCGGGAATATCCAGCCCCAGGGCAACCTGCCCCTGCCGAATACGGGTTTCCACAGTCTCCCGGTCGGGAGAATAGGCGGTCTCATGGAAATAGTGCGACCCGCGGAACTGCTCGACAAGCTCCCGACTGGCGTGGGTGTGGTCATAATCCGCTACTGTGTAGCGAATGGTGTTGATGTCAAACGAGACGCTATAGGCCGAAATAAGCAGCAGGATGGTCGGGCCAAGGATGGCGAACATCAGGCGTAGGCGGTCGCGCGTCAGTTCCACGGCCTCTCGCCGGGCAAAAGCCCAGCAGCGTGAGAACCAGCGGATGAAAGGCGGAATTTTACGCGCTGGAGCCGTGCTGGCGGGAGCCTGTTGCTGCGACGTGCTGGCGGCGTTGACGCTGTTGCCGGCATGTTCGAGAAACGCGATGAACGCATCTTCCAGCGTGGCGGCGTGGGCTTCCTGAATAATTTCATCCGGGGTGCCCATGGCCAGAACTTTCCCTTTGTCCATCAGGGAAATGCGGTCACAGCGGGCGGCTTCATTCATGAAGTGGGTGGAAACAAAAATGGTCACATGCTGATCGCGCGAGAGGGCGACGAGATGTTTCCAGAACATGTCCCGCGCTGCCGGGTCCACGCCGGAAGTGGGCTCATCCAGAATAAGAATATCCGGCGTGTTGATGCAGGCAGCAGCAAGTTGCAGGCGTTGACGGATACCGAGCGGCAGACCTGTGGGGCGGCTGTCCGCCTGTTCCTCCAGCCTGAAGCTTGAGAGCATTTCTGCGACGCGCTTTTTGGCTTCTGCCACCGGCAGGCGAAACAGCTCAGCCTGAAGCATCAGGTTTTGCCGGACGGTCAGTTCTTCATACAGTGAGAAGCCCTGAGACATGTAGCCAATGCGCATGCGCGTGGACATGTCGCCCGGTGTCACCTTGCGGCCAAACAGGGTGGCCGTGCCGCTGGTGATGTCCAGCAGGCCGGTCAGCATCTTCATGGTGGTGGATTTGCCGCAGCCATTGGAGCCAAGGAAGCCGAAAATCTCGCCGCGTTTGATGCGGAAGCTGACGTTATCCACTGCTTTGAACGAACCGAACTGGCGGGTCAGATTTTCCGCGTCAATAACAGGGGGACTGCCATCATCCTGATAGGGCGGGATGGTGAAGTCGGAAATTTCCTTCTGGTCGGCTTCCGGCAGCATGGAGGTATAGGCGGCCTCCACTGTGGTGGTGCCGGTTTGTTTTTTAACGTCCGCTGTGGGAGCGGAGGCCAGAATGCGTCCGTCATTCATGGCGACCAGCCAGGAAAAGCGCTCGGCTTCATCCATATAGGCCGTTGAGACAATTACGGTCATGGAGGGCCGCTCGGCACGCATCTGGTCTACCAGCGCCCAGAACTGGCGGCGGGAGAGCGGGTCCACGCCGGTGGTGGGCTCATCCAGAATAAGCAGGTCGGGGTTATGGACCAGAGAGCAGCACAGGCTGACCTTCTGCTTCATACCCCCTGAAAGCTGGCCGGCAGGCCGGTTGGGGAAGGGCGCAAGGCCGGTTGAATCCAGCAGATGCGTAATGCGATTGGCGCGGGTGGTGGCGTCCAGCGCAAACAGGCGGCCAAAAAAATCAATGTTCTCGCGCACGGACAGGGTTGGGTAGAGGTTTTTTCCCAGACCCTGCGGCATGAAGGCGAGGCGGGTGAGAAATGCCTCACGCTCGGCCTTGTTGCTGACATCCACGCCCAGCGTGTGGATGCTGCCGCTTTGCAGGCGCCGCACGCCGGCAATCAGCCCAAGCAGGGTAGATTTGCCAACACCATCCGGCCCGACAAAGGCAATGGTCTGCCCGGCGGGAAGGGTGAGCGAAACATCATGCAGAACGTCGCGGCCATTATAGGCATGGCGCACGCCCTCTACATGGATTTCAGACGGAGGGGCGCTCATTACTCAGCGCCGCTCCGCTGGGCTGCCTGTGGCCATGCGGCATCCGGGCGCTGCCTGATATAGCCTTCACCCGTCATGCCTGCCTTCAGAAGTGCCCCGAGATGCTGCTGCTCTTCCGGTGTGACGCGCAGTTTGACGCGATAGACAAGCTGCTCCCGCTCTGTCGCCGTTTCCACATATTTGGGCGTGAACTGGGCCTGACTATCAATAAAGGAGACGGTGGCCAGCACGGGAGAGGCCACGCCGTCAAACTTGATGCGGGCTTCATCCCCCACCTTGAGCGTGCTCATGGCGGCGGTGGGGAAGAAGAGAGTCATATACGGGTCAACCGGGTCCAGCATGGAATACACGCGCCCGCCCGGTGCCAGCACGCTGCCGGGCTCCACAATGCGATATTCAATGCGGCCTGCGACGGGCGCACGGATTGTCATGTCATCCACTATGGTCTGGATCTGCCGGACCTGTGCGGCAGCGCCTTCCGTTGCATGCAGGGCTTCCTGCACACCCTGTGTCGCGGCGCGGACGGCAGCCTGTGCGGACTCAAACTGCGTGCGCCGCTGCGTGACTTCCATGTCAGAAACAAGGTTTTGCCGGCGCATGGTTTGTGCATGACGCAGCTCATCCTGCGCAAGGCGCAAAGACGCCTGATGCGCGGCCAGCTCCGCTGCGGCGCGGTCTGCCGCACTGGTGGCGCGGCTCTGCTGGGCTGCGGCCTGATCATACTGGGTCTGCACGGTGGCGCTGTCTTCCTGCGCCAGAACCTGGTTGGCCGCGACGGTATCGCCCTCATGCACCAGAAGTTTTGTAACCCGCCCTGGATATTTTACGGCCACATCCACGCGGGTAAATTCCAGCCGCCCGTTTCCGTAGAGAATACCTTCAGGCACGCTTTCGGCCTGCTGATGATGGTGCCATGCAAAGGCTCCCCCAGCGATCACAAGAAGGGAGGCGGCAATAATCGTGATTTTTACAGGAGCTTTCACAACAAACCTTGTATGGCAAAAAAGCGAATGGGTGATGAAAAGGTGTCATTTATGGAGACGGTACTATGCTTAATTTATGACGGAAACGTCAAGTTATTATTCAGAACCTGATTGAGCGTCATACGGAACCGTTTAAGTCTGGATTGGCGCTGGTTTCACGCGGAAACTTAGCTTTTTCCGTGGTGCAATAATCTAGATCAATAAATCCATAAAAATTCTTCATTTTTCATAAATTTGCAAAGTTGACAGAGTGTTCGTGTTTTATATGGTGGCACCCTGAATGACGTGTCGGGCGTGCCTGCTGCAGTTTTGCTCAGTGCCTTAAATTTCGTGCCGCACGCGACGGGGGAATGACAGTGCCTATGAAGCTCCACGATATGACGCAGATTATGCAGGACACTGCGCGGCGCGGTGTAGGAAGCCGACGGTGGCAACAGCCGGTTTACGAACATTTCCTTCCGCCCTGTAATCAGGCCTGCCCGGCAGGTGAGGATATTCAGGGCTGGCTTTCCCTCGCGCAGGCCGGAGAGTATGAGCAGGCCTGGCGTGCGCTGGTGGCCAACAACCCCATGCCTGCCGTGCATGGGCGCGCCTGTTACCATCCGTGTGAGAGCGGGTGTAACCGCGGGTCTCTGGATGACTCAGTCTCTATCCATGCGGTGGAGCGGTTTCTGGGGGATGAAGCGCTCAAAAACGGCTGGACGTTTGAAGCGGCCCCTGCAACCGGCAAGAAGGTTCTGATTGTCGGGGCTGGCCCGGCTGGTTTGTCCTGCGCCTATCATCTGGCGCGGCAGGGGCATGCGGTAGAGGTGCGGGATGCGGCAGCGGAACCGGGCGGGATGATGATGCACGGTATTCCGGCTTATCGCCTGCCGCGCACAGAGCTCCAGCAGGAAATTGCCCGGATTGCCGTCATGCCGGGCGTGACGCTGACATGCGGCGTGAAAGTAGAGGATCTGAGTAAAGCAAAGGCTGAGGGCGGGTTTGATGCCGTTTTTGTGGCTGTGGGCGCGCAACTGGCCAATCACCTGAACGTGCCAACCGGCGACGGTAAGCGTCTGGTTGACGCCGTCAGTCTGCTGGATGATGTCAGCGAGCAGAAAAAGCCGCAGCTTGGCCGTGTGGTGGCCGTTGTGGGCGGTGGCAACGTGGCCATGGATGCCGCGCGCACGGCTGAACGCCTTGGCGCGAAAGATGTTGTGATCGTCTTCCGTTACGATAAAGACCATATGGAAGCTCTGCCCGGTGAGGCTGCGGAAGCCTTTGCCGAGGGTGTAAAAATTCGCTGGCTGAATGTCGTGGATCACTTCGGCGCGGACGGCATTACCGTTGAAAACGTGACCATGAATGCGGACGGCAGTGTCACGCCCACCGGCGAGATCACCACGCTGGCTGCGGACTCTGTCGTGATGGCCGTGGGGCAGCATAGTGATCTGTCCCTGCTGGCGACGATGCCCAAAATCACCGTGCAGAAAAATGACACGGTTGCGGTGGACGCCACCACGCTGATGACCGGTGAGGCCGGGATTTTTGCGGGCGGTGACTGCATTGGCGGTGCACGGACCATGACAACGGCGACGGGGCACGGCAAACGCGCAGCGCACGCCATTCATGCCTATCTGAACGGCGAGACCTACGTGCACCCGGCCAGTCATCCGGTGGTGAGCTTCGACATGCTGCATCTGCCGGACTACCGGAATGCGCCGCGCCGCACACAGCAGGAACGGCCTCTGACTGACCGCAGCGATTTTGAAGAAGTCACTGCGGGGCTGAGTGAGCGGGAGGCGCGCTATGAGGCTGGCCGCTGCCTGTCCTGCGGCAACTGCTTTGAATGCGACAACTGTTTTGCCGCCTGCCCGGAGCAGGCCATTACCCGGCTGGGGCGCGGGAAGGGGTATGAGGTCTCTCTCGATCTCTGCACAGGCTGCGCGTTGTGCGCCGCCCAGTGCCCCTGCCACGCCATAGAAATGCAGCCTGAACCACAGGATGAAAACGCGACCACCGGCAGTCTTGGCGAGCCCATTGCGCCGGTCGATTTCAAAGTGCGCGCGTGAGAAGGGAAAGTGTCATGACCGATCAAAGTGTGACCATGGATGGCAACACCGCAGTTGCCCATATTGCTTATCGCGTAAACGAAGTCTGCGCCATTTATCCCATCACGCCGTCCTCCACCATGGCGGAACTGGCTGATGCCTGGTCGGATCAGGGGATCCGCAACATCTGGGGGACGATCCCGGTGGTGCAGGAAATGCAGGCCGAAGGCGGGGCAGCCGGGTGTGTGCATGGTTCCCTGCAAAGTGGTGCGCTAACCACCACTTTTACGTCCTCGCAGGGGCTTATGCTGATGATCCCCAACATGTTCAAGATTGCGGGGGAACTGACCTCCGTAGTCTTTCATGTCGCGGCGCGTGCGCTGGCGGCCGGGGCGTCTTCCATCTTTGGGGACCATCAGGATATCATGGCTGTGCGTACCACGGGTTTTGCCATTCTGGGCGCAGGCACCGTGCAGGAAGGGCATGATCTGGCGTTGATCGCGCAGGCCTCTACGCTGGCGGCGCGTGTTCCGTTCATTCACTTCACGGACGGGTTTCGCACATCGCACGAATATAACGGGCTGCATCTGCTTCCGGATGAGACCATCCGCGCCATGATTGATGACAAGCTGGTGCTGGCCCACCGTAAACGCGGGCTGAGCCCGGAAAATCCGTTTATCCGGGGCACATGGCAAAACCCGGACACGTATTTCCAGAGCCGTGAGTCCGTAAACCCGTTCTATGAGCGTGTGCCGGACATTGTGCAGTCCGCCATGGATCGCTTTGCCGCGCTCACGGGCCGCCAGTATCAGCTGTTCCGCTACGAAGGTGCACCGGATGCCGAGCGCGTTGTGGTGTGTATGGGCTCGGGCGCGGAAGTGGTGCGGGAGACCGCCAAATGGTTGTGCCAGCAGGGGCAGAAGGTTGGTGTCCTGCAGGTCCGGCTGTTCCGCCCGTTCTCGGCGAAGCATTTTCTGGATGCCTTGCCGAAAAGCGTCAAATCCATTGCGGTGCTGGACCGCACGAAGGAGCCGGGTGCGCCGATGGAGCCGCTGCATGCGGACGTGGTGGGCGTGCTGGCCGAAGGTGTGGGGGAAGGGGCCTTCCCGCATATGCCGCGCGTGATTGGCGGGCGTTACGGTCTGTCTTCCAAAGACTTCAACCCTGCCATGGCGCGGGCGGTGTTTGATGAACTGACCAGGCCGTCACCTAAAAACCACTTTACCGTCGGTATTCTGGATGATGTGGGGCACACCAGCCTGACCTATGATGAAAACTTTGACATTGAGCCGGAAGGCACGGTGCGTTGCCTGTTCTATGGTCTGGGGGCCGATGGCACGGTGGGTGCCAACAAAAATAGCGTTAAGATCCTGAGTGAAAAACCCGGCTGGTTTGCTCAGGCCTATTTTGATTATGACTCCCATAAATCCGGTGGTCAGACGGCCTCGCATGTCCGGTTTGGCAAAAGCCCGATCAATGCGCCGTATCTGATCCGTCATGCCGATTTTATTGCCTGCCACAAGTTTGATTTCCTGTTTCGGCGTGATGTGCTGGGGGCAGCGAATGATGGCATCTCCTTCCTGCTGAACAGCCCCTATTCCGCTGACGAGGTCTGGGACCATCTGCCCAGAAAAGTGCAGGATCAGATTGTTTCCAAAAAGCTGCGGTTTTTCGTCATCAACGCGTCTGATGTTGCGCTGACTCTGGGTCTTGGCCCGCGTGTGAACACCATTCTGCAAACCTGCTTTTTCCATCTCTCCAATGTGCTGCCTGCGGATGAAGCGATTACAGAAATCAAGAAGGCTATTCAGAAATCTTACGGGGCGAAGGGGGATGCTGTTGTTCAGCTGAACTTCCGCGCTGTGGATGCGGCCCTTGCGGCCCTGCATGAAGTCAAGGTGCCGGCACAGGCCACTGGCACGGTGCCAATGCCGCCGGTTGTGCCGGAGACTGCGCCGCTGTTTGTCAAACAGGTGACGGGTGAGATCATGGCCGGGCGGGGAGATCTAATTCCTGTCAGCCATATGCCGGTGGATGGAACATTCCCCGGTGGCACCACGCAGTATGAAAAACGGAATATTGCGGTGGAAGTACCTGTGTGGGACGCGGATGCCTGCCTGCAATGCGGCCAGTGCAGCATTGTCTGCCCGCATAGTGTCATCCGCGCGAAAATGTATGATGTGGAGGATCTGGAAGGGGCGCCTGCGTCTTTCAAAACAGCTGAGATTAACGCGCGGGGTTATCCGGATTCTCGCTTTACGCTCCAGTTTTATGTGGAAGACTGCACCGGCTGTGGCGTGTGCGTAGAAAACTGCCCGGCCATTGTGCCGGAAACGGAAAAACGCGCCATTAATATGGAAGAGAAACTGCCTATTCTGGAACAGGAACGCCAGAATATCGCGTTTTTTGAAAAACTGCCGGATATGGATCGGGCCAGTATTAATGAAGCCAACGTCCGAGGCGTGCAGTTCCTTGAGCCGCTGTTTGAGTTCAGCGGGGCCTGCGCAGGGTGTGGTGAGGCACCGTATCTGAAGCTGGTTTCTCAGTTATTTGGTGACAGGCTTCAGATTGCGAACGCCACAGGCTGTTCCGCCATTTTTGCGGGTAATACGCCAGCTCATGCCTGGAAAGCCAATGCTGAAGGGCGCGGGGTGGCGTGGTCCAACTCGCTGTTTGAAGACAATGCCGAATTCGGGCTGGGTTTCCGTATTGCAGCGGATGAACAGACGGCTCTGGCGCGCCAGCTGGTGCAGAAACAGTCCGCTCTGGTGGGTGAGGATCTGGCCAAAGCCCTGCTGGGCGCTTCCATGCATACGGAAGCGGATTTTGCAGAGCAGCGGAAACGGGTTGCGGCTCTTAAGCAGAAGCTGGAGGACGTGGACGCCCCCGATGCCATCATGTTGCTGTCCGTGGCGGACTTCCTCATCCGCCGGTCTGTCTGGATTATTGGTGGTGACGGTTGGGCCTACGACATTGACTCCGGCGGTCTGGACCATGTGCTCGCACAGGGGCGGAATGTGAATGTGCTGGTGCTGGATACGGAAGTGTATTCCAACACGGGTGGTCAGTCCTCCAAAGCCACGCCGCTGGGGGCTTCCGCCAAATTTGCGGCGGCTGGTAAGCGGTCTCCGCGGAAAGATCTGGCCATGCAGGCTATTTCCTACGGGAACGTCTATGTGGCGCAGATTGCGATGGGCTCAAACCCGGAGCAGGCCGTCATCGCCATGCGGGAAGCCGAGGCGTATGAGGGGCCGTCCATTATCCTCGCCTATTCCCAGTGTATTGCACACGGCATTGATATGCGCACAGGCATGAAGCAGGCCGCCCGGGCCGTTGCCTCTGGTTACTGGCCGTTGTTCCGGTTTGACCCGACCATGCGCAAAAGCGGGCTGAACCCGTTCCGGCTGGATTCAACCCGGCCCCGTATCCCGCTGGAAGACTATGCCTATCAGGAACTGCGCTACAAAACGCTCACTCGCACGCATCCGGAAGCAGCGGCGCATATGCTGCATCAGGCGCAGGCGGCGTTGAATGAGCGCTATCGTCTCTATGAGGATCTGGCCGCCCGTGACGGCAGTCGCTTCCTGCCGCACTGGGAAGATGTGAACTGAAAACCGCAGGGTCTCAAAGAACCGGGGAGTTAAAGAGCATGAACCTTGAAACACAGTATCTGGGCCTTTCCCTGCGGCACCCCATTGCGGCGTCCGCATCACCTCTGACAGCCGATCTGGATCACATTCTGCGTGTAGCGGATGCAGGGGCGGCGGCCATTGTCATGGCCTCCATTTTTGAAGAGGAGATTGCCGCGCAGGAGGTGCATGACGCCGCTCTGTTTGAAGCGGGAGAGGATAGTCATCCGGACGTCAACGGCGGGTATTTTCCCGCTGTGCCGCAGGCGACCGTCCTGGATGGACGGCTTTCCGTGCTGCGGCGTGCGGCGGAACGGGCCGGGGTGCCGGTGATTGCCAGCCTGAATGGCTGCACGCAGGCAGGCTGGGTGCATTTTGCCCGCAAGCTGGAGCAGGCAGGCGCTGCGGCCATTGAGCTGAACTTCTGGCATATTGCTGCTAACCCGGATGAGACGGGGGCTGAGGTGGAAGAGCGGTTTATTGCCATCCTCAAGGCCGTAAAGGCCGAAGTCAGCCTTCCTGTCAGCATCAAGTTACCGCCGTTTTTCAGTGCGCCGGGCAATATGGCGAAACGGCTGGTGGAAGCCGGGGCTGCCGGGCTGGTGCTGTTCAACCGGTTTTATGAGCCGGGGTTGGACCTGCATCCCGTAGCACCGGAAGCCGATGCGCAACTCAGCACGTCCTACGAACTACGGCTGCCGCTGATCTGGACCGGCCTGCTGTCCCGCAGGCTCCAGACCAGCTTTGCGGTCTCCGGTGGCGTCAATTCCGGTGAGGACGTGGTGCGCTGCCTGCTGGCCGGCGCGGATGTGGCGATGGTGACCTCCGCTCTGCTGCGGCATGGCTCAGGCTTTCTCTCCACCATGCTGGCAGAGATGCAGGCATGGATGGAAGCGCGCTCTGTGGAAAGTGTAGCGGCCTTTAAAGGGCAGCTGGCGGCCCATGGCACAGCGCAGGCGGCCGAGACGTTCCTGCGGGACCAGTATCGGCGCATTTTGTCTTCCACTCCGGCTTTCGGGCAATAACGTAGTATGTCTCAACAGGAAAATCAGACCATGGTGTCCTCTTCTGCTGCTTCCGTAACCCCAGCGCAGCAGTACGTGCAGGATAGCGCCGATATGCCCGCAGCTTCCGGCCCGAAAAGCCATCAGGCTTTTGAAAATCTGATTGAGCGGGCCAGACAACTCCCCGGCAAGGTGAGTATCGGTATTGTCTGGCCGTGCGAACAGCATGCGCTGGAAGGCGCGATGGATGCGGCGCAGCAGAATATTCTGGAACCCGTTCTGATCGGCCCGCGTGCTCTGATTACTGATGTGGCGCAGAGCTGCGGGATTGATCTGGGGGGCGCAACCATTGTGGATGCCGCCACCCCGCAGGAGGCTGCGGCGCAGGCTGTAGCACTGGTCAAATCCGGGCAGGTGCATGCCCTGATGAAAGGCAGCCTGCACACAGATGTGTTGATGCATGCCGTCGTCTCACCAGAGAGTGGGTTGCGCACAGCCCGGCGGGTGAGCCATGTCTTTCTGCTCGCAGTGCCTGCTTATGATGACCTTATTTTTGTGACGGATGCCGCTATCAATATCTTCCCGGACCTCACCATCAAGCGCGATATTGTGCAGAACGCGATTGATCTGCATCGGGGCCTTGGGCTTGGCGAGCCGCGGGTGGCGCTGCTGTCTGCTGTGGAAACCGTGAACCCAAAAATTCCGGGCACGGTGGATGCCGCGGCCCTGTGTAAAATGGCGGAGCGTGGGCAGATTGAAGGCGGTGTTCTGGATGGCCCGTTGGCCATGGATAATGCCGTGAGCGCAGAGGCCGCCAAAATTAAAGGCATTACCTCGCCGGTAGCAGGGCGGGCGCAAATTCTTGTGACACCCGATCTGGAAGCAGGCAACATGCTGGCCAAGAACATGATCTTTCTGGCCGGAGCGGATTCAGCCGGGGTGGTGCTGGGGGCCAGTGTGCCGGTGTTGCTGACCAGCCGGGCGGATAGTGTGCAGGCGCGGCTGGCGTCCATTGCCGTGGGCGCATTGTATGCGCGGCACCTGCATCCGGAAAGCGCTCCTGCGGCGTGAGGCGGGTTCAGGACAGAAGAAGAGCCATAGAGAAGGACGGATCAATGCAGGACGTGATTATTGTTTTTAACAGTGGCTCTTCCAGTCTGAAATTTACCGTTTACGACAAGGCCGACAGCCAGAAAGCGACGGTTCTGCTCAACGGGGAAATTGAGCAAAACCCCAAGGGCGCACGCTTCCATGCCAAAAATCATGATGGCGCCGTTCTGGTGCAGGAAGAGTGGCCCGAAACCGGGCTGGCGATTTTTGACCATCTGTTCCACTGGCTGGAGCAGTTTGCTCAGAAGGGCCGGGTGGTTGCGGCCGGGCACCGGGTTGTGCATGGTGGGGCCGATTTTCTGGAACCAGTGAAAATCACGCCGGAAATTCTGAACAAGCTGGACCAGCTCACCCCGTTTGACCCGCTGCATCAGCAGGCCACGCTGGCCCCGGCTAAAGCCATTGCGCAACGGCGGCCAGACCTTTTGCAGGTGGCCTGTTTTGATACGACCTTCCACAGCACCATTCCCAAAGTGGCGCGGCTTCTGCCGTTGCCGCGCCGGTATGAGGAACGGGGCGTGGTGCGCTATGGCTTCCACGGCATTTCCTACAGCTATATTGCCCAGCGCCTTGCGCAGATTGACCCTGAGCTTGCAACGGGGCGGACCATTATTGCCCATCTGGGGAGCGGGGCCAGCCTGTGTGCCTTGAAGGATGGCAAAAGCCTTGAAACCACCATGGGCTTTTCTGCGCTGGATGGCCTGATGATGGGCACGCGCTGCGGCGCGATTGATCCGGGCGTGTTGCTTTACATGGTGCAGGAAGAAAAGGCCGACTGGCGGACGCTGGTGCAGACGCTGTACCATGAGTCCGGTTTGCTCGGCGTCTCCGGTATTTCACCCGATATGCGGGTGCTGCGTGAGATGCTGGCGAAGGACGCGAGCTCTGCCCAAAGCGTGCAGATTGCCGAAGCGTTGAGCCTGTTTGTGTATCGTATCCGTCAGGAAATCGGTGCGCTGACGGCGGTGATGGGTGGTCTGGACGGACTGGTCTTTACCGCGGGCATTGGCGAGCATGATGCTGCATTGCGGCACGAGGTCTGTCAGGCGTTCAGCTGGGCTGGTGTGACGCTGGATGAGGCTGCCAACCAGCGTCATGATGCCATTATCAGCACGCCGGACAGTCGGGTGCGGGTGCGCGTGGAACCGACTGACGAGGAGCGCGAGATCTATATGAGCGTTCTTAAATTTCTCTAAGCGGCGGGGGAGGCGTGCTCCCCTTAGAGTGTTTAGAAAGACGTGCTGACGGTGCCGAAAAATTCGCGCACAGCGCCACGTTCCATGGACTGATAATCCCCCACGGCGGGGTTATCGTTCTGGCCCATCATGGAAATGTATTTGTTGTTAAACAGGTTATAGACATTGAAGCTGGCCGTGACGTTTTTCAGAACGCTCATGTCCCCAAAGCGGTATTCAAGACCCGCATTGGCCACCCAGTAGCCGGGCACGGAGGTGTCGTTCATAAAGCTGTAGTAACGGCGGCCAAAATAGTTGGCGTCAAAATGCGCGGTCGCGCCTTTCCATGTGTAGGCCAGGGACGTTTTATACATCCACGCCGGATAGTTGACGATGTTCTTGCCTGAAAGAGGGTAATACCCGCCGACGGTGTCCACGTTCCTATCATACGTGCCCTTGTTGTAGCTCAGGGTATTCGTAAAGCTCAGACCTCGGATGGGTGTAAGGGTAATCGCCCCGTTCGCACCCGTCATGGAAATGTGGCCGAAGTCGATCACCTGAGAGACCGGGTTGGTCAGAGAACCAACAGCTGCCGCCAGCAGCGGGTGGATCAGGCTGGCGTGATAGATGGTCGCATTCGCCTGCAGGTAGCGGGAGGTATAGCGATAGCCTCCCAGATAAACCCAGGCTTTGGACGGCTCTGCCGCCCTTTTCTGCGCCTGAAAGGTGGCCTGATCCTGCACGGAGTAAAGGGAGTTGCCCACGCCAAAGGCCGAGACTTCATAAGCCCGCATGTTCTCGGCGACGTCCACGTAGAACTCGTGGTGGTCGTTGAGGTGCCAGTCCAGATTGATGTGGGGCAGGAAGGCCTGAGAAGCCGTCAGGGAACCGTTGGGCAGCGTATCAGCACCCGTCCAGTCGGCATTGTTGTAGTTCGCACCGCCAGCAGTCGTCGCCACCATGGATTTAAACCCGGCATGCAGCGTAAGGCCCGGTGTCAGTTGCACACTGTCCTGCAAATGGAACTGCATGACATTGGTGGTCCACTGGAAGTTGTAACCCTGCATAAAGGCGCGGCCATACACATTATACGGTCCGACCGCCTTAAGTGGCGCGCCCTGCCCAAGCAGAGGCTCCTGATAATTGAACAGGCCCGCCAGCTGATTGTTGTTTTCATACCAGACGCCACCTTCAATGGTGTGGCGGCCCCATTTATAGCGCAGGCTGGTATCAATCCCGTAGCGTTCCTGCCGGTTCTGCCAGACTTCTTCCGAGAACGGCGCGCCGTTGGGGGAGGGATCTTCTGAATCCGTGTAGCTGTAATAGCCGGTCTGGCTGTGGCCGTAGAGAGTGGTGTTCCACGTCAGGCGGTCTGTCAGGGCGAGGTCAAAATGCAGGCCACCCATGAAGTTTGTTTCAGACTGGCCGCCGTCGTACATGGCGATGTCAGAGCCATCAATGCCCGGCACATTATTGTATCCCGGCGGCACAGGGCGGGTGCCATTGGCAATGCCGTAAGCCAGCCCATAATTGGGATACAGATGCGGCGTGCGCCAGCCGAGGTTTTTCAGGATGCCGATGGACGTATCCGGGTAGTTCCACTGCGCCAGAGTGGACCAGTTGAAGAAGGCTGACATGCGGCTGCGGTGGCCAATGGGCTGCACCAGCTTGGCATCGACCTGCTGCATGAACTGGTCACCCTTGCCCATCCACATGCCTTCATCCGTGCGGGCGTAGGAAGTGTAAAAGCGGGTACCGGTGTCATTCAGCTTGCCGGAATCCAGCCGCACGTAGGTGCGGTAGGAATTATAGCTGCCGAAAGACTGGCTGACCTTGCCGCCGCGTTTTTCGGACGGGTCGGACGAGCCGATCTGAATGGTGCCGCCCAGTGTGTTGGTGGAGGGCAGCTCAACCGATCCGGCCCCCTGCGACATGCGCATGGACTGGATATCATCCGGGATAATGGAGGAGGCAAGGCTCATGCCGCTGATGGACTGATAGGTCTGGTCGTTCAGGGGCACGCCATCCACCGTCACGCCAAGCTGGTTCATGAAGAACCCGCGCACGTAGAGGTTGGCGCCGAAGCTGTCGATGCCGAACGGGTCTGTGGAGGAGAAGCTTACACCCGGCATCCGGTCCAGCATCTTGTATGGGCTGGTGCCCGGCACGAACTGGCGCATGACGGCCTTTGTGACGGCCTGTTCTGCATCACGCCCGGTCAGCTGACGGCCTGTGACGGACACACTTTCCGTGCCGTGCGATTCCAGATCTGCAGGTTTGCTGTGGTGGCTGGCGGACGCTTTGGTTGCGGCCTTCGGAGCGGGCTGTGCGGCTGCGGGCTTGTGCGCGGAAACCGGCTGCGCATGGCGGGCTGCATGCTTGTGCTGCGCGGTGGTTTCAGCGGCCAGAGCAGGGCGTTCTATGGCAAACAGTGCAATAGAGGACAAAAGCAGATGTTTGGTGCGCACTTGCGGTCAGCACTCCGGAGGGTGATGCGGGTCAAAGAGAAGCGGTCTCTTAGCCGTTGAACCTCCAGATATGCAAAGGCTTCACAGAGGGGTGTGATGTTTTTGTGACATTTTTAGGCAGTTTTTGCTCATATCTGTTGCATAAACAACGCGGTTTATGAGGATGAGGCCTCCTAAGGCTTTGCGAGAACACCGGAAAAGTAAAAACCCCTTCCGCGGCGCAAAACCGGGGAAGGGGCTGTTTTCAGCGTATCAGGAAAGGGGCTTCAGGTAAGGGAGCCACGTTCTTCCGGGTGGCCGCCTTTCTTGAGCAGAAGAAGGGCAAACAGATACACCAGCAGGCCACCGATGGAGAGCAGTGCTCCGCCAATGCCAAGCGAGCCATACCCGAACTGGTGCGCCAGCAGCACACTGCCCAGAGAGGCCCCCAGTGCGTTGGCAATGTTGAAGGCTGAATGGTTGAGGGAGGCGGCAAGCGTCTGAGCATCGCCCGCAAAATCCATCAGTCGTGTCTGAAGCGCCGGGCCAAGTCCATTCACAAAGGTAGGGATCAGGAAGACAATCAGCATCAGGGCGAGATTGCTGTGCAGCACAGTGGAAAACGCGAACATGATGACCGCGCTGCCTGCAAGGGCGATGATGGCAGCCAGATTGATATTGCGGTCCACCAGCCAGGCTCCGGCGTTTGCGCCGACGAGCATGCCGGCACCCCAGATCACCATATAGATCATGGTCTGCCATTCCGGCACGTGGGTCACGTTTTGCAGAACACTGGTGAGGTAGGTGTAGACGCCAAACATCCCGCCAAAACCCACAGCAGCAGTCAGCAGGGTGAGCATAACCTGCATGTTGCCCAGCGCCGTGATTTCCTTAAGCGGGGAGTTCTTGCGGTTGGGTTTATCGGCCGGAATATAGCGCAGGACGCCCAGAAAGGTCAGAACGCCAAACAGGCCGATAATCAGATAGGCAATGCGCCAGCCAAAATGGTCTGCCGCAAAGGTGGAAAACGGCGCGCCGATCAGCGTGGAAATGGCGATGCCGGACAGCACGCGCCCGACCGCCCACCCGCGGCGGGAGCGTTCCACCATGGAAGCCGCCACAAGGGCGGAAATTCCGAAGAGCGCGCCATGCGGCAGCCCTGTCAGAAAGCGGGCGACCTCAACCAGCCCCGGTGTGGGCATGACAATGCTTAGGAAATTGCCAAGGCAGAACATGATCAGCAGAACAAGCAGAAGCTCGCGCCGGGACAGCCGCGCGCCTAGAATGGTAATCAGCGGTGCGCCAATCACCACCCCCAGCGCGTAAGCGGTAATGGCATACCCGGCATCGGCCAGAGACAGGTTGAGCGACTGCGCAAATTCCGGGAGCATGCCCATGATGGCAAACTCCCCGGTGCCGACAACAAACGTGCCGAATGTGAGAGTAAGGAGGGCTGCGGTTCTGCCATGAGGCGGCGGAACCACGGTAAGACCGCTCTCAGGCGGCACGGTTTCTGATGTCATGCAGGGTCTCGGCTTAAAAAAGTCGGCTCAGGCGATCAGAACGCGAGAGGCGACGGTGGCAATGGCAATATCATCCGCAGTGCTGGCGCCGGACACGCCAATAGCTCCCACAACCCTGCCTTCGGCATCTTTCAGCACAAGGCCGCCGCCAAAGCTGATGAGCCCGCCATTGGTATTTTCCAGCGTGTAGGCATGGGCGTTGGGGTGGGCAATTTCTGCAAAGTCGGCACTGTTCATCTGGAACAGCACAGCGGTGCGGGCTTTTTTGTTAGCGATATCAATGGCGCCCAGAATGGTGCCTTCCATACGCATAAAGGCAACCGGCCAGGCTGCGGCATCCACAATGGAAATGCAGACAGAAACATTCATGCGGTCTGCTTCGGCCAGAGCAGCAGTGATCATGGCGGTCGCGGTAGAAGACGTCATGGCAGAGAAAATCGCTTTCCTGAGAAAAAGGCGCAGAGTAGCTGCGCTGCTCAATAAGGGAATGAGGGACGCAAGGGAAAGACTATTTGTTCAGCAGCTCTGGATATCCGTGCGTTCGACATGCTTCATCATCATCCAGGCCAGACGGCTGAGCCGGTGCGGCGGGAGCTTGCTGGCGGGGCCGGTCAGGCAGACACTGGCGCGCACTTCACCATTGTCCCGCCAGGGAATGGCAACGCCGTTTATGCCCGGATGGTAGCCTTGCAGATCCAGCGCAAAGCCCTTGATGCGCACGGTTTCAATCTGGGCGAGGATGTCACTGTTCAGAGCATTGGCCCGGGTGGTCAGCACCCGTTTGCCAAGGCCGGGCACAAAGGCCAGAAAAACCAGCCCCACGGCGGACCCTTCCAGCTTTTCCCGGCTTGGGATGCTGCGCATCAGGTCCGGGTCGGGCAGGTTGACGATATCCAGATAGGCGGCTTCATCCCCGCTGGGAACGGCCAGCCAGACGGTCGCGCCACTTTCTTCCGCAATGGCATTCAGGGCAGGGCGCAGACGGGCGCGCAGGGCATTATCATCCCCCGTAATGCGGGCCAGATTGAGGATGCGCCCACCCAGATGATAGCGCATATCCCCCGTGCGACGCTGCACATAGCCCAGATGGTCGAGTGTCTGGAGAATATTGTGGACGGTCGTTTTTCCAATGCCGGAGATCCCGGCAATTTGTTGCAGGCGTGCGCTGCCACCCTCCTGAGCGATGATTTCCAGAATGGCGGCGGAACGTTCAATTGACTGAATAAGTTTCGGGGTTTTGCCCATGGGACAGGTCTCCTGATGATCAGGATTTATCGTGACGAACCCGTCTTTGGGAACTGGAGTAAGTTCATCATGGGTGAACTTTTGCAGATTTTGCGGGCAATGTCCCTGTCATGAAAGAACGACCTCTGCCGCATTCGGTTTGAGAGCCTGAGTGCAGAAAGACTGCACGGCAGACATAAGGAGATCTTCATGCAGCGTTTTTCAGGCAAGACCGTCATTGTGACAGGGGCTGCTTCCGGATTTGGGGAAGCGACTGCGCGGAGCTTTCATGCTGAAGGGGCTAATGTAGTTCTGCTGGATGCCGACGAAGACAATTTGAACAAGGTTGCGGAGCAGTTTTCCAAAGAGCGGAGTCTGGCGATTGCGTGCGATATTGCAGACTCAGCCGCAGTCAACCGGGCCATAAAAGACGCCGCAGAGCATTTCGGTCAGATTGATGTGCTGGTGAACAACGCAGGGATTGCGCGCCCCGGGCAACCGGAAGACATCAGTGATGAGACATGGGCGAGCGTGATCAATATTGATCTGAGCGGCACCTTTTATTGTGCACGCGCTGCTATCCCGCATCTGAAAAAGACCAAAGGCAACATTATCAATGTCGCTTCCATTTCCGGCATGGGTGGGGACTGGAATTTCCCGGCTTATAACGCAGCCAAGGGCGGGGTTGTAAACCTTACGCGCTCTCTGGCGCTGGACCTTGGTAAGCACGGTATTCGCGTCAATTCCGTCAATCCGGGCCTCAGCCGTACAGCAATGGGCAAGGGGCTGGTGGAAGATGAGGCAAAAGCGAAGAAGTTCATAGAGCGTACCGCCCTTGGTCGCCTTGGTGAGCCGGAAGATATTGCCAGTGTGATTGTCTTTCTGGCGAGCGATGCGGCTGGGTATGTCACGGGGGCGACCATCCCGGTGGATGGCGGAACGTCTGCCTCTAACGGCCAGCCGCCGATGGAATAAACCGCAGGGTGGGGCTGGAGCTTGAGGCACAATGACAGGAAAAAGGGGAGGGGCACTCTGCTCCCTCCGCCCTTCGTTTTAGGAAAATTTGCGAACCATCCAGCTGAAAACATCTGCGTGCCAAAGGGTTTGAGCTCCAAGCTGGCAATGTTCCGCCCCGCCTGACGGCACATCATAGACAACGGTTTCAACCGATTTGGCCCGGATGCAGGCTTTGCTGAAATCTTCCGCCTGCGTGGTCGGGATGAAGTGATCACGCTCACCCACCAGAGTCAGCACATCCGCCGTGATATTTCCGGCGACGCCCACCAGAGAATAGGCCGAGAGCGTTTTAACGGCCTCTTCCATGGAGGAGACGCCCAGCGTCCAAAGGGCATTGTTGATGGCCCATTTGATGTCCGGGTTGTTCAGAGCTTCAGGGTTTCCTGCATGGGTGGCGTAGCGTTGTGCAATGCTGCCGGCATCAAAGAAGACATCATACGCCACAACGCCGCTGATGCGCTTATCGAAGGCCGCAACACGCGGGGCAAAATAGCCACCGAGGCTCATGCCGATCAGCACGGTTTTTTCTGGTTTGAAGTAAGTTGTTTCAAAATAATCCAGAACGGCCCCGGTGGGTTTTTCCCATTCCGGTGTGAATTTCAAACCATACTGGCGCAGCACGCCGCCCTGACCGGGGCCTTCGTACGTCAGCACTGCATAACCGCGATCATACGCCGCTTTGGCGATGACGAAATACAGCTCTTCCAGTGTGGAATCATACCCGCCACACAGCACGATCAGCGGCTTTTTCTGCCAGCCTTCCGGGCCGGGGTAGAAAATGCCGCGGAGCTTCCCGCTTTCATACGGCACGGTAAAGCGCTCGTGCGCAATGCCGGCGCGTTCCAGCCCTTTATCAAAGGCGGCAATCTGCCGGTCCCATGCGAGAGTGCGGCGCGGGTCCTGCGGGGGCAGCAGGAATTCTGCCGTGCGCCAGTAATTATGCGCCCGCAGCCAGGACTGGCCGCAGCTTAGCGGGTCCGCGCAGGTGGGAATGCGGTCTTCCGTGCGCGTGGCAAGGGCGGAATAGGCCTCATACCAGCCATTGCTGTCTCCATCGGTAATCTGACTGATGGCCATCAGCACTTCATTCAGGTCAGCACCCCCGGCGGCAATGTCATTCAAGGCGCGGAGGGTCTGGAAATGGAAGGTCTGATTTTTGAAGAAATGGGACGTACCCGTATCGGTGAGAGGCTGTGCAGGCTGATCCATCGTAAAACACTTTTCCTGTGTGGCGTGTGTCAGGAAAGGTAGGGGGCTTGGAGGGTCTGGCTTGACAAAATACGCCAGTTTTTTGACATTTTACGCCAGACTGAAAGGACGGCCTGATCTATGGTGACACCGCTTGATGCCGTTCTGGGAGCTGCTGTGCAGGCCGGATGTCTGACGAGCACAGAGCAGGACCGGATGCTGGAGCAGGCTGAAGTGTCCCGGCACCAGCACAAATTCTCCATCTGGCAGACCATGGTTACGGTCTGGGGCGCTTTGCTGGCCCGGAACAATGCGGATCATGGTCTGGGTATTGCGCTGGCTTTGCACGCACGGCCGCAGGATTTTGGTCTGATGGGGGCGTTGGTCTGCCAGTGTGAGAGCCTGCTGGATGGATATGGCATGCTGGGGCGGTATAGCCTGCTGTTGCATCCGGATATTGCCATTCAGATCATCAAACATCCGCGTACTGTGGAAATCCGCTACACGCTGGCGCGGCCTGACCCGAGAGTGCCCAAGGCTATTCTTGCAGCAGGTCAGCTGTGGGCGTTAACCAATCTGGCGCGTCTTCCCAAAGAAGCTCTGGGGGCAGAGGTTACGCCCCTTTGTGTGGAGTTCGCCTGTACCATGCCGCGCCCCGGCCAATGGCAGGCGGCGGAAGCTGTGCTGGGGTGCCCGGTGCGGTTCGGGCAGAAGCATTTTCGTATTCTGTTTGACCGCACGGAAATGGAGCGTCAGCGTGAACTGAGTCCGCGTCCCGGCCGCGATTATCTGGAAGAACTGGCCCGGCGCATGGAAGCAGAAGTGTCTGTGTTCTCCAGCATGGCTGTGCAGGTTGCGCGCGTGGTGCGGGAGCGGCTCGGTACACCGTCCATGACCATGCCGCATATTGCCTCGGCCCTTGGGGTTTCCGTGCGGACTTTGCAGCGACGTCTGGCGGCAGAGGGAGAGAGTTTCCGTAGTCTTGTGGATGGTGTGCGTCGGACAGAAGCGGAGCGACTATTACAGGCCGGGCAACATACCAAAGGGCAGATTTCCTATCGGCTGGGTTATGCCGAGCAATCCGTGTTGGCCCGCACACTGAAGCGCTGGTCAGCGTCCTGATGGCGGTTTTCCATATGGCTGAGCATACGGGCCAGAAGCAGGGCGATGCTCACCAGCCCGAGGCCGCATAAGCCCAGAGTGCCAAACAGCGTTTCATAATGGTGGTTTTGCAGGGGGGCAGCATTGGCGGCAGGGGTGGCAAAACTTGCAATTTCACTACCCAGATACATGCCAGCACCCACAGTGAGGTAATAGGCTCCCACCATCAGGCCGTTCAGGCGGGCGGGGGCATAACGGGCAATAACCGCGAGCCCCAGACCACCAATCAGCAGTTCAGCTGTTGCAAGGGCAAAATAGCCCCCCAGCATAGGCCATGCGCTGGTCAGGCCGGAGCCAGCAAGGCGCGTGCCGCTCCACCAGATGAAAAACGCCAGGGCCACAAAGCCAAAGCCCACGGCGAATTTTGTGGGCAGGGAAAGGTCCCGGTTCCGGCTGGCGAGGGCATGGTAGAGCTTGGCCAGAAGGGGGCTGAGAAGAATGATGAAAATCGGGTCCAGCGCCTGAAACTGGGCTGCTGAGAGGGCAAATAGGGGGTGCCCCAGAATACGGAACGTGCCGTCTACATTGGTCAGGGCAAACAGGGTAAGAGAGGTCTGCATCTGCTGGTAGAAGCAATAGAACGCAATACTTTGCAGCAGCATGATCCCCATGGTGACCAGATTAAGCCGTTCCTGTGCGGCGGCTTTGCGGTACAGCGCGCCCCACAGAATAGCCACTAGTGCGAGGCACCCAAACACGGCCAGCCGGGCGAAGGACGCGCTGGATAACACGCCCATGACGGCAAGTGTGCAGAGGAAGATGGCGGCGGCTCCGGCGATTGCCGGGCGCGGCAGGAGCGGGGCTTTGTCCGGTGCTGAGCCGGTGTGGCGCAGGGCATGGGTACGTGCGAGCAGGATACCCAGCGCGCAGGCTGGTCCTGCCACGCAAAGACCAAAAGCCGTGAAGGAGCCGGCATAATCCCGCACCCATGGAATGCAGAGCATGGAGAGGGCTGACCCCACATTGGCGGCCATATAGTATAGGGTGAAGGCGGAATCCCGCTCCTGCGGATGCTCTTCATAAAGGCAGCGGATCAGCTGAGCTGCATTAGGTTTGAAGAGCCCGTTGCCTGTTGCGGCCAGTGCCAGAGCGGGTTCAAAAAGTGTGCGATACACCGTGGAGAGCGCAAGAAGTCCGTAACCTGCGCTCAGCAGGATGGCACCCAGCACAACGGTGCGGCGTGCGCCATAAACCCGGTCCCCCAGCCAGCCACCCAGAAGAGGCGTGGCGTAAATCATGGCGGCAAAGGCTCCCACCAGCAGGTCCGCCCCCATATCGGCCATGCCAAGCTGCTGCACCATGAACAACAGCAGAATGGCCTCCATGCCGTAAAATCCGGCGCGTTCTGCGGCTTCTGTAACCAGCAGGGTGAAAAAAGCGGAGCGTCGGGCGGCAAGGGGCGGTGTGTCAGGCTGCACAGAAAGGGTCCTTCACAATCACATGCCTGTTTGTGGCCGAGGATGGAGGCGGCATGTGGAAGAATGGGGCTGGTGTGCTATTTATTATTTCGTATACGATTATACAGACCAGATCAGTTCGGACAAGAAATTAGTCTGGAAAAATGACTGAAATTTTCGGCAACAGACTTTTTGCCTCTTTTCACGGTGGCCGCATAAAATCTATCCTTCAAATATGAAATAGTATACGATATATGCGTAGATCTTCCCTGTCATGAGAGGCTTCAGCACTGTGAGACGGCGTTTTTTTGGGAAAACTGACGGCACGGTGAAGAGTGCTGCGCAGTTTTCCTGCGTTTCGGCACTGACAGCGTTAGGCGCGGTTTTGTTGCCGCTGGAGGCTGTTGCGCAGAAAGGTGTGTCCGGGCCGGAGGTGCCGTCTATGGGGCGCTGCACTGCGGATGGAGGTATAAAGCTTTGTGCCGCAGGGTCGTTTATCCTGCGGTTTCAGGGCGTGGATGGCACGTTGCGGTCTCTCGCTGCCAGTTCGGATAAAGAGGCTGACTATCTGCCCTGGCGTCTGGAAGGACGACGGCAGGAGAATGGTTTTGCGCATCTTGGGGATATTGATTTCCGGCTGAAAACCGAAGGCGCTTCTCGCTGGAAAGACTTTTCCTCATGGCATGCAAAGCGGCCTGTGCAGGAACTGCCAGCTGGAGGAGATGTGCTGCGGCACGATGAGATCACGCCTTCTCTGGGGGCTGGGTTTCCCTTGCGTGTGCGCCGTGTATGGAAGCTTGCGGGGCAGGATCTGGTTTTAGAGTTTTCCGTAGCCAATCCCGGCAGGCAGTCCGTGCAAATCGGTGGTATGGGATTCCCGCTGGTTTTTGGGAACGATTTTACTGATGAAACACTGGATGACGCCCATAAGCGCGAGGTGTTTGTAGACCCGGCCATTGCGCGGGATGGCGGCTATATTCAGATCACCCGCATGAGTGGGGCTGGCCCGGTGCTGCTGGGTATGCCGGAAGGGCGCACGCCGCTGGAGGTTTATCGTCCTTTGGTGGAGCCGTCTGCCGGTGGCGCGGGTAAGGCCGATGTGCTGGCAGAGGCCACGCCCCGGAGCCAGACGTTTGAAGGGTTTTATGACTGGATGCCTGCCAGCGCTGCTTTTGTGCGGCAGGAATGGCAAAAAGCAGGCAGTCAATGGAATGCGCCGACGCAATTCACCCTAAAGCCTGGTGAAACGCGCACTTTTGGCTTGCGGTTTGCTTTTGCGCCGAACGTGCGCGGCATTGAGCAGACACTCGCTGCCCATGCGCGCCCGGTTGCTGTCAGCCTGCCGGGCTATGTGGTGCCGGAGGATTTGCCGGCAACGCTGTATCTCCAGTCAGCGCAGGCTGTGCGGTCGTTTTCCGTAGAGCCAAAAGGGGCGCTCAGTGTTAGCCCGGAGGGTGTGCACGGTATCTGGCAGCGGTACCGTGTGGACGGAAAAACATGGGGGCGAGCGCGACTTTCCATTACGTATGCGGATGGCAGCGTGCAAACGTTGAGCTATTTCGTCACAAAGCCAGCTCAGACGGCTGTGGCGGATATGGGCCGCTTTCTGTTTTCTGAGCAGTGGTACCAGAACCCGTCCGATCCGTTTCATCGTAGCCCGTCCATCATGACGTATGATCGCGAGGCCGGACACGTTCTCACGCAGGACCCGCGTGTCTGGATTGCTGGCCTGAGCGACGAGGGCGGTGCGGGCAGCTATGTGGCGGCGGCCATGAAGGAGCTGGATAATCCAGACCCGCAGGAAGTGGCAAAACTGGAGCAGTTTGCGAATGAAACTGTCGTCGGGCAGCTTCAGGTCGCTTCCGGCCCAACGGAAGGGGGCGTGCGGAAAAGCCTGTTTTATTATGATCCGGCACAGTTCCCGGCTTATTATAATGCGGCAGAAAACTGGAAGACATGGGCATCATGGTCTCGCCGGAAAGCGGCGGATATCGGCCGGGCGTACAACTATCCGCATGTCGCTATTGTACACTGGGTTTTGTATCGGCTGGCGCGGAACCATACGGGGCTGGTGCAGCAGCATGATGCAGAGTGGTATCTGCATAAAGTCGCCGTCACCATGACCGCCATGATGCGACAGGCCCCGTATTACACGCAGTATGGCCTGATGGAAGGCGATGTGTTTGTTGAAATCCTGAAGGATTTGAAGCGGGAAAACCTGACAGCAGAAGCACAGACGATCGAAAGCCTGATGAAAAAGCGTGAGGCCGTCTGGAAAGGTCAGCGTTACCCGTATGGCAGTGAAATGGCGTGGGATTCTACCGGCCAGCCCGAAGTCTATGCCTGGCTCCGCTATTTTGGCGATACGGCACAGGCGGAAGAAACACGAGATGCCATTCTGGCGTATGACCCTGCGTTGCCAAGCTGGGGCTATAATGGGAATGCCCGGCGCTACTGGGATTTTCTCTATGCCGGTAAAATTGCCAGAATAGAACGGCAAATCCACCATTATGGCTCTGCGTTGAATGCGGTTCCTTTGTTCTCGGCGTTTCAGGCCCAGCCCTCAGATTTTTATATGCTGCGCGTGGCGTATGGCGGGCTGATGGGGGCTATAACCAATATTGACCAGAAAGGCTTTGGGTCTGCTGCGTTCCATTCTGCGCCAGATGTTATGCGGTTTGATGCGTATTCCGGGGACTATGGGATGGGCTTCTACGGGCATGCGCTGGCCACGCAGGTTGATGTTGTCAAACATCCTGAATTTGGCTGGCAGGCTTTTGGCGGTCTGCTGCATGAAGAGGGCGATGGCAGCGTGACCATTACGCCAAAAGATAGTGCCAGAAGCCGGATTTTTGTGGCGGATGCAGGCGTGTTCCTTACGCTGGAAAGCGGGAAGTTTGAGAGTGTCCACTATAACCCGGCCTCTCAGGACATAGATGTCACACTGGCTCCGGCAGACAAATGGACGCCGACGGCGCGACTGCGTGCCGAGTATCCTGCTGGTGCACCAGCGCATAGCTATGACGTAATAAGCCCAGCGGCCCCAAAGGTGCGGGATGCGTGGGAAGTGTTTTTGCAGGCCACCACAACGCCTTTGCATCTGCGGGTGATAGCCCCCTGATCGGTATCGGGCTTGAAGACTATTATTCAGACAACAGGAAGCGTTTTTAAAACGGCGTAAGGGAAAAGACGATGGAGATCAGACTAAACAGGCGCTTCCTGCTGGCGAGTGTTGCTCTGGGTGGCGCTGCGTCCGTTTTGCCGGGGGCACGGCAGGCGCTTGCCGCACGCGGGCCGGGTGGTGTTGCGGCAGGGGAGGGTGTGACGCCTGTGCCGCTTCAGGATGTTCGCTTGTTGCCGTCTCACTGGCTGGATGCGATTGAAAGTAATCGGGTTTATCTGCTCAGCCTGAGCGCAGACCGTCTGCTCCACAACTTCCGCACGCAGGCTGGCCTCCCAGCCAAAGGGGAGGTGTATGGCGGGTGGGAGAATGACACGATTGCAGGGCATACTCTGGGTCATTACCTCTCCGCACTCGCCCTGATGTATGCGCAAACAGGAGATGCCGAATGCCGCAGCCGGGTGGCCTATATTGTGCAGGAACTGGCGACTGTTCAGGACAAATGGGGCGATGGGTATGTGGCAGGCTTCACCCGTAAGGAAAAAGACGGCACGATTACCGATGGGAAAAGAATTTTCGCCGAAATGGAAAAAGGCGATATCCGGTCAGGTGGGTTTGACCTGAACGGTGCCTGGTCTCCCCTCTATAACATCCACAAAACTTTTGCGGGTTTGTTTGATGCGCAAACTTATTGTCAGGATCCGCATGCACTTGGTGTTGCGGTAAAGCTGGGTGGCTTTTTTGAAGTTTTCTATAGCAAGCTGACAGACGCACAGCTGCAAAAAGTTCTGACCTGTGAATATGGCGGCCTGAACGAGAGCTTTGCCGAACTGGCAGCCCGCACAGGGGATGCAAAGTGGCTACGTCTGGCAAAACGTACGTATGACCGGCCTGTGCTGGACCCGTTGATGGGCCGGCATGATGATCTGGCCAACCGGCACGCCAATACGCAAATTCCCAAACTGATTGGTCTGGGGCGGATTGCGGAAGTCAGCAAGGATGCACACTGGCAGGTTGGCCCGCGCTTTTTCTGGCAGGCGGTCACGCAGCACCACAGCTATGTGATTGGCGGGAATGCGGACCGGGAATATTTCTCGGAACCGGATACCATTTCTCAGCATATTACAGAGCAGACCTGCGAGCATTGTAATACCTACAACATGCTCAAACTGACACGGCAGTTCTACACATGGCAGCCGGACAGCGCGCTTTTTGACTACTACGAGCGTGCCCATCTGAACCATGTTCTGGCTGCGCATGACCCTCAAACCGGCATGTTCACCTACATGACACCAACTATCACCGCCGGCGTGCGGGAATGGTCTACCCCGACGGACAGCTTCTGGTGCTGCGTGGGCACGGGAATGGAGAGCCATGCCAAACATGGAGAGTCCATCTGGTGGCAGGGGGCCGAGACGCTTTTTGTGAATCTCTACATTCCCTCCCGCATGCAGTGGGCGCATAAAAATGTGTCCTGGCGGATGGAGACCCGTTATCCGTATGACGGGCAGGTCACTCTGAAGGTTGAGGACGTAAAAGCGCCTGAGACGTTCGCACTGGCGCTCCGGGTGCCGGGCTGGGTCAAAGGGGATCTGAGCCTCACCGTGAATGGCCAGAGCGTCTCCGCGACCCCTTCTGGCGGTTATCTGGTGCTCAATCGAAGCTGGCATGCCGGGGATACGGTCGCCCTGACGCTCCCTCTGGCACTGCGCACAGAAGCTCCGGTCGAGGCTCCTCATCTTGTCTCCATCCTGCACGGCCCGATGGTGCTGGCGGCTGACCTTGCGAGCGCCGAAGCCCCTTATGATGCCATGGACCCGGCCCTTGTGACCTCCGATGTGGTGCGGGATCTGGCTCCCGTTGCGGGGCAGGAGGCTGTTTATCGCACTACGCAGGCAGGCAGGCCGGCACAGCTTGAGTTCAAGCCGTTTTATGCCCAATACAAACGCCGGAGTGCGCTGTATCTGCGGTGTTTTTCAGAAAGCGAATGGCATCAGGAAGAAGGTGTGTATCGTGAGGAACAGCGCCGCCAGAAAGATATTGCTGCTCGCACGATTGATGTCATCCATCTTGGGGAGATGCAGCAGGAGCATGACCACGGCCTGCGGGCGGATGGCTCCTGGCCGCTGGTGTATCGTGGTCGGAACGGGCGGGATCTGCGGTCCGGCGGGTTTATGGAATTTACCCTGAAGGCCAAACCGGGGCCGCTTGTTTTGCAAACGACCTTGTGGAGCAAGGATGTTCCCCGCACACGGGGGACGCGCATTCTGATCAACGGCAAGCCTCTTTCCGGCCTGAGCTGGCCTGCGGATATGCCTGCGCGGTTTGTGGACGTGGAGGCCGCTATTCCCGAAGGCTGGACACAGGGGAAAGAGACGCTGACCGTGCGGATCCTGCCCGGTGGGTCGCGCTCCAATGGTCCGTTTTTTGGGGTGCGTCTGCTGGCTGCGGGGCAGAAAAGCTCTCAGTAGTCGCGCCGTGATTTTCTGCCATCTTGTAGCCTATCGGTTGTTTCGGGCGGGGGAATGGCCTAGCTATATAAACAAGATCTGAGCGATAGAAGTGAAGTTTACATAGTATGATCACCCCCCAGAAGACGCGGCTTGTTTCGCGGTCCATTTCTGACCAGCTTTATGACGTTCTGCGGGAGCAAATCCTGAACGGAGAGGTGGGGGAAGGTGAGCCGATCCGGCAGGACGGCATTGCTGCCGCATTTGAGATCAGCAAAATTCCGGTGCGTGAAGCGCTGGTGCGCCTGCAACAGGATGGCCTCGTTTCCCTTCACCCCAAACGAGGGTTTTTCGTCACCCCGCTGACGCGGAAGGAAGCAGAAGATGTCTTCCACCTGCGTTTGCTGATTGAGCCTGAGGCCACAGCCCTTGGTGCCCAGAGTGCGACGGAAGAGGATGCAAAGAAGGCGCAGGCCTGTCTGGAAGAGCTGGAAAGTGCGGTGGCGCGGCAGGACCCGCAACGCGGGGTTTATAACCGGCTGTTCCATCTGGCTCTTGTAGAGCCTGCTGCCGGCCCCACGACCATCCACGTGCTAACCTTGCTGAATGTGACGGCGGATCGTTACGTGCGGTTCCACATGCATATGCAGGATATTGATACCCGCGCTAATCAGGAACATCGGGACCTGATGGCCTGCTGGCTGGCGGGGAACAAGCGTGAGATCGAAAAGCTGATGCGCAAACATATCCAGACCACGCTGGATGATCTGCGTGGCGCGTTGAAATAAGGCGCGCCCGGTAAGGATTTAAGCGAGGATCAGGCTGCGTGTTCTGCCTGATCCTGAAGGCCGCAGATTGCGGCCCAGTGGTGAATGACCAGCGCAAACGCAACCACGGCCACATCGTCCCACACGTGGTTCAGTAGTCCGGTGCCCTGAAACGGGCCACACCAGGACAGACCCAGAAGCCCCACAAAATAAGCTGGCATCCAGAGGCTGCTACGCAGTTCCCGCGTCCATTCTGCATTGGACAGGCCGCGCAGGGCGACGGCCATGAAAATGGCTGTCAGCACCAGCAGGGCGGGCATCAGCCAGCAGAGGGTGGTCCAGCCGGTCCAGATGACAATCAGGGATGCAATCGCAAAAGCCAGCGGTGAGAGCAGGTTGAAGTAGGGCAGCCGGAAGGGGCGGTGCAGGTCAGGCCGGGAGCGGCGCAGGGCTGCGGCAGAGGTGGGCGCCATGGCATAGCTCAGCATGAGGGCGGAGGAGACCACGCCGATCAGCGCCTGCCATGAGGGGAACGGGAGCGTCCAGAAAAGGGCCAGACCGAAGGTGAGCAGCAGTGCTTTGTCCGGCACACCGCGCTGGGTGTTCATGCGCTGGAAAACCGGGAAGAATGTGCCGCTTTTGGACCAGGCGTAGACCACGCGGGCCGTGGCCGACATGTAGATGTTGCCGGTGCCGGTGGGGGACAGAATGGCATCCGTCACCACCATGAGTGCCAGAAAGCTCAGGCCGAGCTGCACCGCAATGTCGTGGAACGGCAGGGCAAGGCGGGTTGCAATGCCATTCCAGCCATCCGTCAGCAGGTTAGCGGGCAGCGCGCCGATAAAAGCTGTTTGCAGCAGCAGGTAAACCAGCATGGCGAGCGTGATGGAGGCCACCAGCGCAATGGGGATGGTGCGCTGTGGGTTTCGGACTTCACTGGCGACGGACAGGATGGGCGTCAGGCCGAGATAGGCAAAAATGACGCCCCCGGCGGAAATGGCTGTCTCCACGCCCTGAAAGCCGTGCGGTGCAAAGCCATGCAGGCTGAAATTGCCGGGGTGCATATAGGCCAGCAGCAGCACGATAACCAGTGTCGGCACCAGAAACTTAAAGACGGTGACGATGTTATTGACGAGTGCAAAACTACCAATGCCACGGCGGTTGATGGCATACAGCACACCCATAATTGCAAACTGCACCAGCCATCCAGCCAGCGTGGGGTCACCACTGGCATTGCGGGACAGGCCGCCTATCCACGCATCGGCATATTGGCGGGCGGCGACAATCTCGATGGAAATCAGGCTGGAAAAAGCGATGGTGGTCATCGCTCCGGTCAGGAAGGCGGCGGTGGAGCCGTGGGCCTGTTCCGGGTAGCGCACCACGCTGCCTGCCAGCGGCAGGGCAGCGCCCAGTTCGCAATAGACCAGCCCGATCAGCAAAACGGCAACACCGCCGATGAGCCATGAGACGATGCTGGCCGGGCCAGCCATATCCGCCACATGGGCGGCGGCAAACAGCCAGCCTGAGCCGAAGATGGACCCAAAGCCGATCATGGTCAGGTCAAACAGACCCAGACGTTGCTTGAAGTGGCCTGACTCATCATGCGCCATGAACGGCTCCTGTCATCAGTCGAAGGGCTGGCTGTTAGAGGGCTTTATTGGTCGGTCTGGCGCGGCAGGCCGAGGGGGTTGGTGCTGCGCAGGCCGGCGGGGAGAAGGGCATCAGGCAGGTCCTGATAGCACACCGGGCGCAGGAAGCGCTCAATGGCCGCAGTGCCGACGGATGTGCTGCGCGGGTCCGTTGTGGCCGGGAAGGGACCGCCATGCACCATGGCGGCACAGACTTCCACACCGGTCGGCCAGGCGTTGGCCAGAATGCGGCCAACCTTGCGTTCCAGAACCGGCATCAGCGTCTGGGCGACGGCAATGTCGCCATCTTCCAGATGCAGGGTGCCAGTCAGCTGGCCTTCAAGGCTGCGGGTTAGGGCGAGCACGGTGTCCAGATCCGGGCAGGCAACAATCAAGGAGCAGGAGCCAAAAATCTCATGCTGCATGATCGGGTCCTGCATGAAGCTTTCGGCGTTCGTGGTGAACACGGCGGCCTGACAGCTGGAGGCATCGCCCTTCGGCCCACGGCCCAGCAGAGACACACCCGGACGCCCGGCCAGTTTTTCCACGCCTGCATCGTAAGACGCATGGATGGACTGGGTGAGCATTGTGGGGGCCGGAGCGGTTTTAAGAGCTTCCTGCGCGCTCTGGCAGAAACGCTCCAGATCCGGGCCGCTCAGGGCCAGAATGAGGCCCGGATTGGTGCAGAACTGCCCGGCACCCATGGTCAGAGAGGCGATGAAGGCCGCGCCAAGGCTCTCGGCGCTGCCCTTAAGCGCCTCCGGCAGCAGATAGACGGGGTTGATACTGCTCATTTCCGCATAAACCGGCACCGGCACCGGGCGGGCCGCTGCAATCTGGCTGAGAGCAAGGCCGCCAGCGCGGGAGCCAGTATAACCGACCGCCATAATGGCCGGGTGTTTAACCAGTTCGGCTCCCAACGCATAATCCGGGCCGCCGACGAGAGAGAACGTGCCTTCCGGCAGGCCACATTTTTTTACAGCGGACTGAATGGCACGGCCAACCAGTTCACTGGTGCCGGGGTGGGCCGGATGCGCCTTGACGACTACCGGGCAGCCAGCCGCAAACGCGGACGCGGTATCGCCCCCCGCGACGGAGAAGGCCAGCGGGAAGTTACTGGCTCCGAATACAGCAACCGGGCCAACACCAATACGGATCTGGCGCAGATCTGCGCGGGGCATGGGTTTGCGGTCAGGCAGGGCTTCGTCAATACGGGCATCAAGGCAACGCCCAGCCCGCAGTTCCCGTGCAAACATGCGGAGCTGGCCCATGGTGCGGCCCCGCTCACCTGTCAGGCGCGGCAGGGGCAGGCCTGTTTCCGCGTGGGCGCGGTCCAGAAGCGCCGGGCCGACGGCTTCAATTTCATCCGCAATGCAGTCCAGAAACTGCGCGCGGGCTTCCGGAGTGGTGGCGCGGAAGGTGTCAAAGGCTTCGTCAGCCAGAGTGCAGGCCGTGCGGACATCGTCGGCTGTTGCGCAGGAGAACGCTGTGTCCAGTGTCTCACCCGTGGTCGCATTGAGGGCCTGGAAGGTTTCGGGGCGAGTGACCGTGTTCTGTCCGATCAGAAGAGCGCCTGTCAAAGTCATGAAGTTTCCTTATTTCGAAAAGCCGGAGCGCAGGCCGAACCTGTCCGGGCTGAAAGCTGTGGGGAGGGGGGCACCACGCAGGATATGCGCGCTCAGCACGTCCGCGGTGACAGGCCCGAGGGTCAGGCCCAGATGGTTGTGCCCATAGGCCGCAATAACGCGCGGCGCATGGCGGAACGTGCCCAGAGCAGGCAGGTAATCCGGCAGGGTGGGGCGGGAGCCATGCCAACGGGCAAAGGGGGAAGCCACCGGTAAACCCAGCGCGCGCACATGGGCTTCCAGCCGTTCCCACTTGCGCGGGTCTGGCGCGGAGGCATCCCGCGTGAACTCAACAAAGGATGTGGCACGCAGGCGGCTGCCAAAGCGGGTAACGACCACGGCGCGGTCTTCAAAAACCGCATTCGGCAGCGTCCATTGGCCGCCGTGGTTCCACTCCACATGGTAGCCGCGTTCCGCCACCAGCGGCACGGGGACGTCTGGCAATAAAGTCCCGGAACGCACGCCACAGGCCACGACAACGCGGTCTGCGGTGAGGTCTCCTTGCGTGGTGCTCACCCGGACGGCCTCTGCCTCAGGGGAGATCTTCACCGCACGGGCAGCAAGATGCGTGCCACCGGCTGCGACAAACCGCGCCAGTAGCGTATCCAGAACGTCACGCGGGTTGGTGATGTGGGCGGTACCTGCAAAATGCACGCCGGCTTTGAACGGGGTGGCGAGGGCCTGATTGAACGCAGCAATCTGTGCGGCACCCATCGGCGTGGTGGTTGCAGGGCCATGGTCGGCTTGTAGCGTACCTGTGGCCTTCTGGTCCGCGTCTGCGCTTTCCCACAGTTTGACCACACCGCGCAGGTCCAGAAGGTCTGGTCTGTCTAGTGTCTTGGCGAGTTTTTCCCATGCAGGCAGCGCGTTGAGCATCAGGCCACGCAAGGCGGCATCGCCCCGGCGCACAGAGCCTGGCAGACAGGCGCGTAGAAAGCGGAAAGACCAGGGGAGCCACGTGGGAGCAGAGCCCCAGTCCAGCGCCACGGGGCCGCGCGGGAAGTGGTCGGACAGCACACGGGTGGCCGTGGCAAAGCGCGCCAGAACCTGTACCTGCTCCGTCGCAATATGTCCGGCGTTGCCCCATGATGGCGGGGCTGTGTCGGGCTCAGCGACCAGCGTGACGGCACACCCCTGTTCCTGAAGGCGCAGGGCGCAGGTGCGTGCAATAATGCCGCCACCCAGCACAAGGACGGACCGAGGAGGTGGGAGCGGGGCTGTCACAGCGGCGCACAGGCGCGTTGCAGCCAGTCGCGCTCCTCCGGGGCCAGATGGGGGCCAATCTGCTCCAGCACGCGGGCATGGTAGCTGTTCAGCCAGTCGCGCTCCGTCTCTGTCAGACGGTCCGGAATGATGCCGCGCGTATCAATGGGGGCCAGCGTGAGTGTTTTAAAGCGGAGGTAGTCGCCTGTTTCGGTTTTGTAGGCCAGACAGGTTTCCATCTGGTTTTCCAGACGCATGCCGTGAGAGCCGGGGGCGTAGAAGCCCGGTTCGTTCGTCATCACCATATGCTCATGGAGCGGGTCCAGCACGGGGCGGCGGGTGAAGCCAAGCGGCCATTCATGCACGGACAGGCAACTGCCGACGCCGTGCCCTGCGCCGTGGTCAAAATCCAGTCCTTCTTTCCACAAAGCCAGCCGGGCCAGAGGGTCCAGCCGGTAACCATGCGTGCCTGCGGGGAAGACGGCCTGATCCAGCGCGATCAGCCCCTGAAGCACGCAGGTATACTGCTTTTTCCAGTCATTGGGTGGAGAGCCTGCACCCAGCCAGACAGTCCGGGTTACGTCGGTTGTGGCGCAGGTATACTGCCCGCCGCTGTCAACCAGCAGAAAGGCATCGGGCTGCACTATGCTGCACTGCTCCGCCGTGGGGGCGTAGTGCATGATGGCTGCGTTCGGGCCAGAGCCTGCAATGGTGTGAAAACTTGGGCCGATACAGGTTTCCGCCTCGCGGCGCAGCGCCAGCAGATGGTCCGCGACGGCGGCCTCGGTTTTGCCGACGCCATGCGTTTCCACCCAGTAAAGGAAACGGGTCAGGGCAATGCCGTCCAGCAGGTGGGCGCGGCGCATGCCGTCCAGCTCCGCCGGGGTTTTACAGGCGCGGGGCATGAGGCACGGGTCTGTGCCTTCCGCCAGTATGGCTTTTACGTCTTTAAGGGTGTTTGCAAACCAGATCGGGCAGCGGGCCGGGTCCAGCCGCACGGTTTTTCCGTGCATGGTTTGCAAAATCTGCTCCATGTCCGCAGGCATATGGACACGGACGGAGGTGCCGAGGTGGCTGCGCACCGCATCATCAATGCGGTCGATATTAATAAACAGATCAACCGTGGCATCGGCATGCAGGATGGCAAAACAGAGGGCGACCGGCAAAAAGGGCAGGTCTCGCCCACGAATATTCAAAAGCCATGCAATGCTGGTCGGGTCAGGCAGAATGACGGCATCCTGTCCAGCTTGACGCAGGGTGTCCGCAATATCCTGAATTTTTGCGCTATTTTCACGTCCAGTGAGCGCCAGAGGCTGAATGCAGACCGGTGTGGCTGGCGCTTTGGGACGATCAGCCCAGATGCCATCGACGGGATTGCAAGGGAGGGCGACCATATGGCATCCGGCCTGTTCCAGCGCCTCAATATCCCGAACGCTCACGCTGCGCGGGTCATACCCAATGGCTTTCCCGCGCGCATGTTTGGCCAGCCACAGAGGCGGGGGCGTTTCATACATATGCTCAACAGACCAGAGGGACGTGTCCACCTGCTGGCGCATCTGCACCTGATAGCGCCCATCAGAAAATACGGCGGCTGTGTCCGGCAGAACCAGCGCGAGGCCGGCGCTGCCGGTAAAGCCGGTCAGCCAGGCCAGTCGTTCAGCGCAGGCAGGCACGTATTCGCCAAGATGTTCATCGCCTCGGGGCAGGAAGAACCCGTCTACACCAAGGCCGGACAGAGCAGATCGAAGGGCCGTCAGGCGCTCTGAGGGGGAGGGAGAGGGCATGAGAGATGTCCGTCTTTCTTGATCAGATGTTCAGTTGAACGGGGCGGTAAAGCTGTGGGCCGGTTCGGTAAACCAGCGCGGGCCGTCGTCCGTCATGTAGAAATGGTCTTCCAGACGGATGCCAAATGTATCGGGGATGACGATCATCGGCTCGTTGGACATGCAATGCCCGGCTTTGAGCGGTGTGGTGTTGCCGCGCACCAGATACGGGGCCTCGTGAATGGACAGGCCGATACCATGCCCTGTGCGGTGAGGCAGGCCGGGCAGCTTGTAATCCGGGCCAAGGTTGTGGCGTTCCAGCACGGCACGGGCGGCATCATCCACCACATGGCAGGGCGCGCCAATTTGGGCGGCATTGAAGGCCGCATACTGGGCTTCTTTTTCAATGGCCCAGATCCGCGCCTGCTCCGGGTCAGGCTGGCCGAAGGCATAGGTGCGCGTGATATCGGAATGATATCCATCCAGACGACAGCCGGTATCAATCAGAACGAGGTCGTTTTCCGTCAGAAGCTGATCCCCGGGAATGCCATGCGGGTAGGCGGTTGCATGCCCAAACTGCACGGCACAGAAATAGGAACCATTATCTGCACCCAGTGCACGGTGGCGCATATCAATAAAACGGCGAATCTCACTGGCCAGAAGGCCCGGTTTCAGGAACGCATAAGCCTCTTTATGAACCTGTAGCGTGATGGCCATGGCGTGCGTGATGAGTGCAATTTCTTCGGGAGATTTGCAGGCCCGCATGTTGGAAATCAGGCTGGCGTCATCTTCCAGAACAAGGTCAGGCCGCGCTTTGCGCATGGCCGTGACAAACCCAAAGCTGAAGTCCGGGTCCAGAGCAATGCGTGCTCCTGCGGCATAGGGTGCCAGAGCACAAAGGGCGGGGTTTTCATCTTCCTGCCAGGTTGCAATTTCCACGTCCGTGCGCAGGCAGGCTTTAAGGGAGCCTGTTTCAAAATGCGGGCAGACCACAACGGGTGTGCCAGTGCGCGGGATGACGAGTGTTACCAGCCGTTCCGTCGCATCCCATGGTACGCCGGTGAAATAGCGCAGGCTGTTGCCAGCATTCACGGCGAGCGCGTCCAGCCCGGCTTTTTCCAGCTGTGCCTGCACCGAGCGGATACGCTGTGTGAAGGCGGCGCTGCTGATGGGCGCAGGCGGTGCAGGCAGAGGGGCTACGGTGCTCATGGAAGGCGGCTCCAGACTCAAAAGGCAGGCATTACGTATACGATAAACGAATTGTGGATCGTGAGCAAGCAGCGCATTCTGCCTGCGTCGTAAGGCGTTTGTTGTAGTTTATAACAGCAAAAGAATGAAGCGTGAGGGGCGGGCGATGCTTTTTTGCAAAGAGCGTGCGGAGGATGCTTTACGGGTCACTACGATGGTGTTACGTATACGATAAACGAAACGAGAGCAGAGCAAGGAGGCTCACGCATGGCACTGGAAATGACGTGGAAAGGTGTTTTTCCCGCAGTTACTACTCAGTTTAACGAAGGCCTGTCCGTTGACCTGAAAGGCACGCAGAAGGTTATTGACGCGCTGATTAATGACGGTGTGCATGGTCTGGTGATGATGGGGACGTGTGGCGAAAACAATTCGCTCGAACCCGCAGAAAAAGTGCAGATTCTGGAAGCCGCGCGGGAAGTGGCCGGAACGCGCGCGCCGCTGTTTGTTGGTGTCTCTGAAATGACAACCCCGCGCGCTGTGGCGTTTGCCAAACAGGCTGCAAAAAGCGGCGCTGATGCGCTGATGGTTCTGCCGGCAATGGTCTATGTGCCCAAGCCGCATGAACTGGTTGCGCATTTCCGCGAAATTTCCAAAGCGACCGACCTGCCAATCATCATCTACAACAACCCGACTTCTTACCGCGTGAATGTGGAACTGGATGTTCTGGCTGAGCTGGAAGATTGCAAAACGATTGTTGGTCTGAAGGAAAGTTCTTCCGACACACGCCGTTATACGGATGTACCGAACCGCTTTGGCGACCGCTTCCTGATGATGGCGGGTCTGGATGACGTGGCGTTTGAAGGTCTGACACTGGGGGCAAAAGGCTGGATTTCTGGTCTGACCAGTGCCTTCCCGCAGGAATCTGTGGCTTTGGTTGAAGCCCTGCAGCGTGGCGACATTGAAACGGCTCTGCGCATTTACCGTTGGTTCATGCCGCTGCTGCATCTGGATGCCGCGCATGATCTGGTGCAGTCCATCAAACTGGCTGAGCAGGTGATGGGCCGTGGCAGTGAACTGGTTCGCTCTCCGCGTCTGCCGCTGGAAGGCGAGCGCCGCAAGCAGGTGATTGGCATGGTGGAAGCCGCTGCCGCCAGCCGCCCGAAACTCGGCTGATCCGGCTTCCCTCTTAAACGGCTCCCTGCAAAGGGGGCCGTTTTTTTTGCCCTGTCTGCTTTTCGGGGTGCTGATTGCGCGCTTAGATTACTACAATTGAAGAGAAGGGTTTTGCATCATGCAGGTTCATCCCACGCGCTGTGTTTCTGTTGTCAGACGTCTGGCTCTTATGGGGACGGCGGCCTTACTGAGTTGTGGCCCGCTTGCCCACGCGCAGGCGGCGGTCGATCCGTCTGCAACCAAAGCGTTTCAGGATCTTTATCAGCGTGAGTGGGCATGGCGCATGGACCTTCAGGGCAGTTTGCCTGATGGAAAGCCTTCAGCCCATCTCCCAAAAGTGGACCCGGCAACACAGCAGGCCCGGCAGGAAACATGGCGTAAAGCTCTGGTGGACCTGAATGCCATTCCCGTGCAGAGCCTTTCTACGCAGGATCAGGTGAATTACGCCGTTTACAAACAGCAGCTTACGGTTTTGCTGGATGACCAGAAGATGCAGGTCTGGCAAATTCCGTTTGATGCTGATTCCGGTTTCTGGAGTGATCTGCCTCCGTCCGATACGCCGTTCCTCAAGGAACAGGATTACCGCAATTACATTAGCCGCCTGAATGAGACGGGGCGATATTTTGCAGACGAAATTGCCGCCATGAAAGCCGGGATAGCGCGTGGCTTCGTGCAGCCGAAGCTGATTGTGGAGCAGCGGTTGCAGGATCTGGAAAAAATGGCGTCTGTTACGCCGGAAGACAGCGCATTTGCACCGCCGTTCAAGCATTTCCCTGATGATATCCCCACCAAAACACAGGCAAGCTTGCGGCAGGATGGCCTGAACGCCATTCGGGAGACGGTGATCCCGGCTTATAAAACACTTTATGCCTTCATGAAGGATGAGTATCTGCCGCACGCCCGTGCCTCACTGGCGGCGGAAGATCAGCCGGATGGAAAGGCGTATTATCGCTCTCAAATTCGGGAATACACCACGCTGGATATGAGCCCGGATGAAATCCACAAAATTGGGATCAAAGAAGTTGCGGGCCTGCACAAGCAGATGCTGGGTGTGATGGCTGAGACGCACTTCAAAGGGGATTTTCCCGCCTTTCTGAAGTTCCTGCGCACGGACCCGCAATTCTACCCCAAAACGGGCGATGAATTGTTGAAAGATGCCGCATGGCTGGCCAAGCGGGTTGATGGCAAGGTGGGGGATATCATTGGTCGCCTGCCGCGTGGGCGCTTTACCATTGAGCCTGTTCCTGCAGACGTGGCCCCGGTTTACACAGCAGGCCGCGGTGGCCCGCACATCTATCTGGTGAATACGTACGACCTGCCATCCCGCCCGCTCTATGCGTTGCCTGCTTTGACGCTGCATGAATCCTCGCCCGGACATTCCCTGCAGTTGTCTCTGGCGGAAGAGCAGCCAGCAGTGCCGCCTTATCGCCGGTTCAACTATATTTCAGCCTATGGGGAAGGCTGGGCGCTCTATTGTGAATATCTTGGCAATGAAATGGGGATTTACGAAACGGCGTATGACCGGTTCGGCTATCTCTCTTATCAGGCCTGGCGTGCGGCGCGTCTGGTGGTCGATACCGGGCTGCACCACCTCCACTGGAGCCGCGAGCAGGCACGGGCTTATCTGCGTGAAAATACGGCATTGTCCGAGCATGAGATTGATACCGAGGTTGATCGGTATATTGCATGGCCGGGTCAGGCGCTTTCTTATTACCTTGGTGAATCCGATATTCGCCGCAACCGTGCGCGGGCGGAAAAGGCGCTGGGGAAAGCGTTTGATCTGCGTGCGTTCCATGATGCCGTTCTGGCAACAGGCTCTGTCCCGCTGCCGGTGCTTGATGGTGCGATTGATCACTTTATTCAGACAGGAGGCCGTTCTCCGTATGCTGCTGAGGGTGCGCAGTAACGCATGACGTTTTCGGGCTGAGTTTTTTCCCTGAGCGTTCAGGCTGTAAGAGATCATAAAAAAGGCCTTCTTCCGTAAACTGGAAGAAGGCCTTTTTTGTGGATGAGCGCTATCTCAAGCTGCCTTAGGAAGCGTTAAAACGCGAACCCCATAGCCCGGCAGGGTGATCTGGCCGGAGGCTGGCTGCTTGGGGTCGAATAGGTCCGTGGCCGCCATAGCTTGCGGGAGCGTGAACATAACCGGCGTTCTGGCATGGTTGATGAGCACCAGAACGCTATGGTCCTTGCCAGTGCGCAGGCAGGCCTCAATGTCAGCAGGCAGATCCGCCAAAGGAGAGAGAGCGCCAGCGTCCCGCACCTGCGTTGTGATGTAGGCGTCCAGCGTTGCAGCATCGGGGATTGTGCTTAGATAGGTGATTTTCCCTTTGCCGACCTGGTGGCTGACAGCCACAGGCTGCCCGTCCAGCCAGCCATTGGAGGGACCATAGGAGCCTTCCGTCTGCGTGCCCGGGTCTGTTGGCACCAGTGTTTCTGCCCAGAGGGTGCCTGTACCCTGCGTCTGCCCCAGAGAAAGGGGAACAGGCTGCACCAGCCCGTAAAACTGTGAGACATGCGCTCCCAGAAAAGGGGCGAGTGGGCCGGGCTGGAGGTGTGGGTCAAGCGCGTTTTCAGCGTCTTTCATGCCGGAACGTGGTCCCAGTAGAAGGTGGCCGCCTTGCCGCACCCATGCGAGAAGATGCTCTGCCGTTTCGTGTGGCAGCACATTCAGGCCGGGGGCGACAATGAGTTTGTAGGACGCCAGATTTTGGCGTGGCGAGACAACGTCCACCGTGCCGGCCCGATGGCGTAAGGGGCCGTAAAAAGCTGTCAGCGCTTTGACTGGATTAAAATCTTCCACCTGTTTCTGAAAGCTGATGGCCCAGCGGGAGGGCATATCATGCAGCAGCGCGACCTGTGCGTGGGGAGAGGTGCCCTGCAAAGCTTGCGCGGCTTTTTCAAACTCAGCGCCAAGTGTCTGGATTTCGCTATAAATAGGGGCGGGGTTGCCATCCGCACCCGCAATAACGCCGTGATATTGTTCCTGCCCGTTCAGGGCGGCGCGCCATTGCCAGTATTCCACGGCATCGGCGCCGTGCCCCACAGCCTGCCATGCCAGCGCGCGTACCTCGCCTTTGTCATGCGCCAGATTATTGGGCCGCCAGTTAACAAAGCCGGGATCTGTTTCCGTCACCCAGAAGTTTTTGTTTTTATAGCCGCGGGCCAGATCATGCCGGGCGGCGTTGTCTGTCCAGTCTGTTTCATAATCGTCCCACCCGACCAGATCGAGAGACTGATGCAGGGTGTAGCCATCAAACCCGTCAAACCAGCCCATGGTGTTGGTGGTGATGAACTGGGAGGGCAGGGCGTGCTGGCGGATGGGGGCCGTCTGATTACGGACGTAGCTCACCCATGTGTCGGTCACAAACTGCTTCCAGTTTAAAAGCAGGGCCGGGTTTTCTTCCGCGTCATGCACCGGGATCTGGCCAAAATCGGAATAGGTTTGGGACCAGTAGCTGGTCCACCATTTCTGGTTCAGCTTTTCAATGGTACCGTATTTGTGCTGGAGCCATGCGTGGAAGGCTTTATGGGCTTCCGGGTCAAAGGACGGCTCGGCCAGTTCATTATCAATCTGCCAGCCGACAACATGCGGGTTGTGGCCGTAGCGCACGGCCATGCGTTCCGCCAGATCATGCGTCAGGGCACGGTAGCGCGCGCTGATAAAAGAAAACTGCTGCCGGTTTCCGTGCTCATCCCGCACGCCTGCGTTAGAGACGCGCAGGGTCTCAGGATATTTTTGCGTCAGCCATGCCGGTGGGGCGGCGCTGGGGGTGCCCAGCAGGACTTTCATATGGTGTTTGGCTGCCAGTGTAATGGCGTGGTCGAGCCAGTCCCACTGCCAGTTGCCTTCACGTGGTTCCATGCGGCTCCATGCAAATTCGCCGATGCGCACCAGATGGATGTGAGCCGCTTCCATCAAAGCGAGGTCATGCTCCCAGATGTCTTCCGGCCACTGTTCCGGATACCAGGCGGCGCCCAGCAGGAGGGCTGGCGGCTCTGAGGGAGCTGGAGCCGCCAGAGCGAGGGAGGATGCACCAGCGCACAGGCCAAAGCAGAGCCCCAATTGCCAGACGGACCGCCTGACACGGCGGAGAGTCTGGCCGAAAGAGGGGGCGGGTGAGCCGGGACGGGGGATGGCTTTACGGGTCATATCGGTCATGATACGTATACGATAGACGAAAATCGCACCAAAAAGAAAGCCGGATCGTGCCCTTGCGGCACCCCGAAGTACGGACTTTAAAAGCTATGCGTCACACATTTTTCTGTATTGATGGTCATACTGCTGGCAACCCTGTCCGCCTGATTAGTGGTGGGGCTCCTCTGCTGCGGGGGAATTCCATGGGGGAGCGCCGTCAGGATTTTCTGGAACGGTTTGACTGGATCCGCACAGGTCTGTGTTTTGAACCGCGCGGGCATGATATGATGTCCGGCGGTTTTCTGTATCCGCCCACGCGGCCTGACACTGATGCGGGTATTTTGTTTATTGAAACCAGCGGATGCCTGCCTATGTGCGGGCATGGCACAATCGGGCTGGTGACGTTCGGGCTGGAACATGGTCTGTTGAACCCGCGCACCCCCGGAAAACTGAAACTTGAGGTGCCTGCGGGGATTATTGATATCACCTACACGGAAGAGAATGGCCGTGTGCGGAGTGTCGCGATCCGGAATGTGCCGGCCTATGTCGCGGCGACAGATGTGCAGATTGACGTGCCCGGTCTGGGGCCGTTGACGGTGGATGTGGCTTATGGCGGGAATTTYTACGCTATTGTTGAGCCACAGGGCGCGTATGAAGGGCTGGATCAACTCGGAGCCCGTCGTATTCTTGAATTAAGCCCGCTTGTGCGGGAACGGATGCGGGAGGCTGTTTGTCCGGTTCATCCGCTGGATAGTCGTATTCAGGGTGTTAGTCACGTCCTGTGGGTAGATAAAGGGACAACCGCTGAGCGGAGCCGTAACGCGGTCTTTTATGGAGATCATGCGATTGATCGCAGCCCGTGTGGCACCGGTACGTCCGCCCGGCTGGCGCACCTGCATCACAAAGGCGCTTTGAAGGTGGGGGATACCTTTACCCATGAAAGTTACATCCGCAGCGTGTTCAAAGGGACGGTGGCGGAAGAAACGACTGTGGGAGACTACAAGGCAATTGTGCCTGTGATTGAGGGGAGTGCGGTCTCGACGGGGTTCAACACCATCTGGATTGATGAGGAGGATCGATTCTGCCGCGGATTCCAGGTTTCCTGATCACGAAAGTTTCTGTTGATTTCTAAAGGAATTTTAACCTTATAACGGTATCAAAATAAAAAGCGGGTTGTGGATTTTGGGTTACAGGTTTGGCCTGTTGCAACATAATCCGGTTGAAGCGTGCAGAGCCAAAAACTCTGCACGTTTTTTTTGTTTAAAGAGAAATTTATAGGAATTTCAAAAAGATATTGAAGGGTGGGGCGGAGGGGTAAGGCCTCAGGCGGGCCTGCGTTGGTCTCCCCGCCATAAGTGGCGCAAAACCGGGGTTGCAACAGAATGCATTCCAAAACTAATTCCGTTTTGACAATGGTATACGATATCTGATAGCGATTTTGATGTCCTCACCACACAAGAGTTAGCGGATCACCGCTCAGGAATTAAGGAACGCTGAAGGATGTCGTATTTACCCCATCGCCTCACGCTCCTCGCTTTTTCGTCGTCATTGTCCCTGGCAATTGGGTCAAGTGCCTATGCTCAGTCTGTGGCAGCCACCGCAGAGGCGTCACCGCGCCAGGATCAATCCACTGCTGCGTCTGTGAAGAAGAAAAACGAGTCAGCCCGCGTTGTGCGTCGCACAGCGAAGAGTGCCGCAGCACAGCCGGAAGTGCTTACCGTAACCGGTTCCGCACTGTCTTCTGGTAAGCATCAGGACCCCAATCCTGTTCAGATCATCAGCGCCAAAGATATTCAGCAAACATCTGCTGTCACACTGGGTGATTATCTGCAGCGTCTGCCCTCCATGGGCTCTCAGGGCGCAGGCAACACAACCACCAATGGTGGTTTGGGTATGTCCTGCCCTGACCTGCGCAACCTTGGCCCCAGCCGTGTGCTGGTGCTGGTGGACGGCAAGCGTCAGGTTGAAACCATGGGGCAGGGCAGCTCCTGCGTGGATCTGAACTCCATCCCGGTTGACCAGATTTCCTCTGTGGAAATTCTGAAAGACGGTGGGTCCGAACTCTATGGTGCGGATGCAGTCTCGGGCGTTATCAACATCAAGCTCAAGCATAACCTGACAACCGGCAGCATTCAGGTGCGCGGCGGGATCAGCAGCTATGGTGATGGGCAGTCTGGCAAAATTTCAGGCTTCAAAGGCTTCAATTTTGACCACGACCGCGGGAATATCAGCATCTTTGGTCAGTACATGACCACCAGCCCGATCTACCAGCGTGACCGCAAATGGTCCCGCCTGCCGTGGAATGCGGACGTGGCGCCGGGTGAAGCGGTCCCGTACGGCAGTTCGGTGTCCACCGCCACACGCGTGATGGTGCCCAATGCCGATGGCAGCACAACCAACCTTGTGGCCAACAGTTCAGGCGGTGGCTTCCATACGTTTGGTAATGCGGATCGCTACAACTTTGCGCGTGATGCCTCCATGACAAACTACCTGCAAAGCGGGAACCTGTCAGGGGATATGCATTATGACATCAACAAGCATTTCCAGCTGTATGCCAACGTTCGGTACACCCACAAGGATGCCATGAACGAAATGGCGCCGAACCCGCTGACCGGTTCGTCTTATCCTTCTACGCTCAGCACGTCCTGGATACTGCCGGCGGGCAACCCTTACAACACGTGGGGGGAAGATGTATCCCTGTATAAGCGGATGGCCGATATTGGGAACCGTGAATACAAGGAAGGTGTCGATACCTATCAGGTGATGGGCGGCATGAAGGGCGAGATTGCCGGAAACTGGCAGTATGATGCGTCCATGACGTATGGTTCGTCCGTTGCGACCATGACCACCAACAACATGACGAACTATCGCAATGCGATGAATGTTCTGGGCCAGCAGCAGGTTGATCCGTCTGATCCGAACAGTGCGGTGGTTTATAACCCCTCAGTCTGTACGTCGTCCCCCGGCTGTACGCTGATCAATCCGTTTGAGCCGCTGTCCCAGCAGGCAAAGAACTATATCGGCTACACCCAGAACGACCACAGCTACTACCAGATGCGTGACTTCAACTTCCGCGTCTTTAACAACAAGGTTGTCAAACTGCCGTATGAGCACGGCGGGAATATCGGGATTGCAGGCGGCATTGAGCACCGGAGTGAGCAGGCAAGCTACAGCCCGGATGCGCTGGCTGCGAACGGTGACCTTGGTGGGGGCGCGACCTATACCGGTGGTGGCTACAACGTGACGGAAGTGTATCTGGAAGGCAAAATTCCGCTGCTCCAGAATGCTTTCCTCGCCAAGGATCTGACCATTGATGGGCAGGGCCGGTATTCGCACTACAATACGTTTGGCAGCGCCGAAAACTGGAAGGTCGGCATCAACTGGGCTCCGGTGCAGGATATCCGCTTCCGCGCCACGCTGGGCACGTCCTTCCGTGCGCCGAATATGTCTGAAATGTTCGGTGGTCAGTCCATTTCCTACAACCCGGGCACGGACCCCTGTGCACAGGCTGGAAGCTATGGTGCGGCCAGCGCGGCGGTGACGTCCAAGTGTCTTACTCAGGGTGTGAACCCCGCAAACTTTGTGAACGTCAACAGCGGGCAGATCCCGACGCTGACGGGTGGCAACCCGAACCTCCAGCCGGAAATCGGCCGGACCTATACGGTTGGCACAGTTATTACGCCGCGCTGGGTGCCGGGGCTGATGGCGTCTGTTGAATACTGGCACTACACTGTGCAGCACATGATCAGCACGCTGCCTGTGCAGTATGTGGCGGACCAGTGCTATACCGGGGCGGACCCGTCCTACTGTTCTCAGGTGCAGCAGCGCTCCACCGCCGGGCAGCTGACGCAGGTGAGTGATCTGTATGCCAACGTTGGCGGCCTGCGCACGAACGGGATCGACTTTGACCTGAGCTACCATATTCAGGTGACGCCGCAGGATTCCTTCACGCTGGAAAACAACTTCCAGCAGCTGGTGGGGTACCTGCAGCAGAACGAACCGAATGGCGAGTGGAACAACTATGCAGGCCGTCTGTTCTATCAAAGCGGTTACGGCATGCCCCGCGTGCGTGATTATGCTACGGTGACCTGGCACCATAACGACTTCAGCCTGCGTTACATGATGCACTACACTGGCGGGATGAAGTTTACCGATGGTTCGAGCGATCTGTCCTGCAAGGCTTACGTTTACTGCAAAGTGCCGGGGATCTTCTCGCATGACATCACGGCCAGCTACCGTCTGGGCCGCTGGAACTTTGAAGGTGGCGTGAACAACATTCTGGATAAGAAGCCTCCGTTTGTGCCCGATGGCGGCACCAATACGGCTCTGGCGATGTATTCTGATGAGATTATCGGCCGCTATGTCTTCCTACAGGCCGGTGTTCAGTTCTGATTTGTAATGAAGACCGTAACGACTTAAAAACACAAGACGACGTGATTATGCCTGGCCCCGTGCCAGGCATAATTGTTTGTATGATTGGCAGGGAGAGTATCAGCGTGTTTGCACCCCATCGTCTGGCAGGATTAGGGCTGGCCTGTGTGCTGGCCAGCGGCACGGCACTGGCTGTGCCAGCCCCGGAAAAAACGACGCAGGCCGCCCCGGCAGCACCGTCTGCCAGCACGGCTTTTGCAGCCCTGCTGGATGAGGAATGGCAGTATCAGCTCCGGTCTTCCCCCGAGCTTGCGACCACCATTGGTGACTATCGCTACAACAAGCAGTGGACCGATTATTCTCTGGAGCAGATTGCAAGAGATAAAGTCACTACAGCATGGTTTCTCAAACGCTTTGAAGCCGTTGATCCTGCGACCCTGACGGGGCAGGAGCAGATCAGCCGTGCGATGATGATCCGCCAGCTTCAGGACAAGCTGGACGGCTTTGCGCTTAAAACCTACGAGCTGCCGATTGATCAGGTGCAGGGCGTGCAGCTGATTCTGCCGGGCTTTGTATCCTCCATTCCGTTTGAGACAGCGGGCCAGTATCAGGATTATCTGGACCGCCTGCATGCGCTGCCTGCTGTGCTGGCGCAGTTGAAGGTTCTGGCGGAGCAGGGGATGAAGGACGGTCTGGTACCCCCGCGTTATCTGCTTGAAAAAGTTGTGACGCAGCTGGAGCAGGTTGCAGAACCCGCAGGCGTTAAAAACGTCTTTGGTCAGCCGGTTGAAAATTTCCCCAAGGGAGTTTCCTCCGCGCAGCAGGCCCGGTTGAAGCAGGCTATTCTGAAAGCGGTGGATACGGAAGTTCGTCCAGCCTTCGCCAGTTTTGCTCAGTTTGTAAAAACAGACTACGCCCCGCATGGCCGCGCGCATGAAGGGATCTGGTCTTTGCCGAATGGTGATGCCCTGTATCGCTACGCAATCCGCGTGCAGACAACCAGCCCCATGGCTCCGGAAGAAATCCATCAGCTTGGCTTGCAGCAGGTGAGCAGGATTGAGGGGCAGATGACGGAGATTGCCCACAAGCTGGGGTTTGCTGATCTCGCTGCATTGCGGGCATCCGTGGATCATGACCCGAAGCTGTATGCGAAGTCTCGGGAAGAAATTCTGGAGAAATATCGCGGTTATATTGCGCAGATGTGGCCTGCGTTGCCGCGCATTTTCAACAAGATTCCCAAGACGAAGCTGGAAGTCCGGTCTGTTGAGGCCTACCGCGAGGCGGATGCTGCGGGGGCCGAGTATCATCAGGGCACACCGGATGGCTCTCGGCCGGGGATTGTCTTCGTCAATACAGGGGATTACGACAAGCGCGACCTCTATACGGTTGAAGACACGGCGTATCATGAAGGCGTGCCGGGGCATCACTTCCAGATTTCTCTTGCGCAGGACATGCCGCTGCCCGCTTTCCGCCAGCAGGGGGCTTATAATTCCTATGTGGAAGGCTGGGCGCTGTATGCGGAAGGTCTGGGGAAGGAACTGGGCTTTTATCAGGATCTCTACAGCGATTATGGCCGCCTGAACGGGGCGCTGCTGCGGGCTGATCGTCTGGTTCTGGATACCGGTGTGCATTACAAACACTGGACGCGCCAGCAGATGAGCGACTTCTTCCACGCGCATCCGCCCACCAGTGAGCCGGACATGCAGGCGGAAACAGACCGCTATGTTGCATGGCCGGGGCAGGCGCTGGGCTATATGCTGGGCCAGCAGACCATTCTGAAACTGCGTGAAAAAGCCAAAACCGAACTGGGTGACAAGTTCGATATCAAGGCGTTCCATGATGTCATTCTGGGGAACGGTGCGATGCCGCTGGATCTGATGTCTGATCTCGTTGATCAGTGGATTGCAAAAACCAAAGCCGGTTAACGCTTCAAACGCTTTGAGAAGACAGCAAAAACGGCACAGGATCGTCTCCTGTGCCGTTTTTTGTGGGACTTGCTATGGCCTCTGCGGGAAAGGTGTTTTCCCAAAAGAAAATTTCGCGCCTTAGTTATTCCACTTGATGCCCGGTGTCGGCTCTTCTTCATGCCCGAGGGGCTTGAGCGTGCTGCACGTGCTTTTCGGTGCTTTGCCTTTCAGGAGGCCCAGAGCGAACGGCACAGAGTCATTGGCAGACGGGTTAACCGCCCCGTTATGGGTCAGCCCGTGATACTGCACCCATGTCACATGCGTTCCGGCGTCACACATGGCGGCGACGGCATTATACTGCTGGCTGATACCGGCTTCTCCGTCGGCCAGACCGGTGCCGACCAGAACCGGCACAGAGAAATGGGCGTTTGGAATGGTGAAGGCCTGAATATAAGCGGGATCTTCCGGTGCTGCGCCCGCAGTAAACATGTTGGCTGTGGTGATGTCGTGGCTGTCTGTGTAGCGGAACAGATCCCCCAGGCAGGACTGGCGCGCCTGACGAGAAAGGTCATGGCCTTTTTCCGTCATGCCCGCATCCATGTCCTGACCGGGGTGCAGGCTTTGTTTGGAGCCTTCATCCGTCAGGATTTCAAACCCTGCGGCCATGTGCGGAGATTCCGTATTGCTGCGGGTCATGGGAGGATGCTTGGGGTGGGCCGTGGGTGCAAAGTCCGTCACAACGCCGGTGGCGACAACACCCAGAATATGCAGGTCAGGCGCATAGCGCGGGGCCATCCAGCCGGTGCCCAGAGCCGCACCGCCGCCCTGAGACTGCCCGACCAGAACAATGCGGTTGCGCAGTTCGTCCGGATAGTGTTTGAGCGCGGCACGCAGCGCATTCAGCACGCTATACGCTTCTGGCTTGTACATCAGGTAAGGGTGCGGTCCCGGTGTACCCAGTCCCTGATAATCACTGGCGACAATGGCAAAGCCGGCACTCAGCCAGTGGTCCAGAAAGGCGCGATCCCGCGAGAAATAGCCCCGCCATGAGGGCGCGCAGACATCCGCAATGCCCGTGGTGCCATGTTCCCACGCAATCACCGGCCAGCCGCCTTTAGGCGGGGTGCCTTTGGGGAAAATGATCTGACCGGACACGGAAACAGGTTCTTCGTTCCCCACACCGCTGATGGAGGTGTAGAGGATGCGCTCGGCATGATCCGCATTGTCAGGGAGCTTGAGACCCTGAATGGTTTCTGTGCGGATCATCTGGCCAGCTTCCGCGGGTACCGCGGCCGGCGGCTGGTAGAACGGGCTCACGCCACCATCACCCAAGGGGCGATCAGGCACTGGCGGTGGGGCAGGCGGCGTTGCGGGGGAAGGGGCCGCGCAGGCTGCCAGCGAGGCGAGAGTGGAGGCGCACAGGAAGGTACGGAATGAGCGGGTCATGACAGTCTCCGGTAAAATCAGTGGCCGACAGCAACGCCATCGCGGTGCGGATCGCCCCAGCCTTCAAGGCCGGACGGACCGCGCGTAATGCCCTGCACGGCAGCATTCATGACAGCGCTTTTGGGGTTATGCCCCATTTTGCGCAGGGCCGGGGCAAGGGCTGCGGCGGCGGTGCCGTGTTCCAGTTCTTCCGCACGGTTCTGTGCGCCAATGCGGGGCTGCTCAATGGCGGTCCGAATGTTCTGACCCCATGCCAGATAGCCCACCAGTGACTGCACGACGGAATCAATAATCCGGGCGCCCCCGCCTGCACCGATAATGACTTCCGGCGTGTTATCCGCACCAAACACAATGGTCGGGGCCATCGTGGTAATGGGCCGCTTGCCCGGCGCAATGGCGTTGGCGACGCGCTGACCATCGACAATCGGATGCGTGGCGAAGTTGGTAATGGCGTCGTTCAGCACCATGCCATCCACCACAATATCCGCACCGAAGTTCAGGTTGATGGTGGTGGTGAAGGACAGCGCATTGCCAAAGCTGTCATGGATGGACAGATGCGTGGTGGCCGGAACCGTCATGGCATCGGAGGCCGGAAGAGAGGCCTGATCAGCCGGGATGACGCCGGGGGAGACTTTGGGCGCGGCAGTGGTCTCATCAATCTGGCGGGCGCGGCTTTCCAGATAGTCCGGGCTCAGGAGATAAGACGTGGCGACCGGCACAAAATCGGGGTCCGCCGCATATTTCCGGCGGTCGGCTTCGGCCAGACGGGAGGCCTCAAGCAGCAGATGCGCGGCCTGAACACTGCCGGGCGCGTAACGGCCAATCTGCATCCGGTCGAGCAGGGCCAGCTGTTGCAGCACAGCGAGGCCGCCGGCCACTGGCGGTGCGGCTGTGCAGATGCGGCGGCCAAAGGCGTGAATGCAGAGCGGGGCGCGTTCCCGCACTTTATAGGCTGCGAAATCTGCTGGTGTGATGTGGCCCGGGTATGGGCCCTGCGCGACAGCCTGCCCAATGCGCTTGGCATTTTCTGGTGCGTAAAAGGTTTCTGCCCCGTTTTGGGCAATGCGGGTGAGGGTGTCTGCTAAAGCCGCATTATGCAGAAGGGTGCCCTGTGGCAGCGGGCTCTGGCTGGCATCAAAGTAGGAGGCAAAATCCGGCAGCTTTGCGAGGTCCGGGCGTTCCGTCAGCACCAGATGCAGGTAGCCCGGCATGGGGAAGCCGTTGCGGGCCGTAGCAATGGCCTGCGTAAACAGGTCGGCCCAGGGGAGTTTACCATAGCGTTTATGGAGCAGTGCCAGGGTGCGCAGCGTGCCCGGCACGGCCACAACGCGCCCGGTGCGTTCCAGCACAGTATGGGGGATCTGCTTGCCCTGCGCATCTTTGGTGTAATCATCCGGGACAGAGGCCGGGGCGCTGGCCAGACCGTCATAAAAGCTGAGCTGGCCGGTCTGCTTTTCCCAGAAGAGCACGGCGGAGCCGCCGCCCAGACCGGAGGCCTGTGGTTCCACCACCGCCAGCATCATCTGCCCGGCAATGGCGGCGTCCACGGCATTGCCGCCGCGTGCGAGAATGTCGGACGCAACAGTGGAGGCCATGGGGTTGGCCGTGGCGGCCATATAACTTTGAGCCATGACGGGTGCTTTTTGTGGTGGCTGGGTCGCGCAGGCGGAGAGCAGCAGGGCCGAAGCGCCAAGCATGGCCTTGAGGCCAGCGCGCTTGCGAGGAGACAGGGGAAGGGCTCGGTGATCTGTTTTAATGCTCATCCTGAAACAAGAACCTTTGCTGCACCGCACGAAAATATCTCTGGGGAAAAGGTTACGGTCTTTAATCAAAACAATAAACGTGCTGATTATGGGAAGATTAGAAACCCAGGGTGCGGAATGAACGTTTTTCAGGCAATGACGACCTTTGTGGCTGTCGTGGAAACCGGCAGCATGGCTGCGGCGGCTGAGCGATGCAGCATGTCTTCCACCATGGTGGGCAATTACATTCGTCTGCTGGAAGAACGGGTTGGGGCCAGCCTGCTGCGCCGCACAACGCGGCGGCAAAGCCTGACTCCGTTTGGCGCGGTCTATTTTGAGAAGTGTCGTGAAATTATTGCGATGCTGGAGGAAACCGACCGGATGGCGCAGGCCGCGCAGACGGTGCCAGGTGGCAAACTGCGCATTACAGCACCGGTGACGTATGGGACGGAAAGCCTCACGCCCCGGATGGTGGACTATCTGCAACAACACCCCACGGTGGATGTGGAAGTGGTGCTGACGGAACGCAGCGTGGACCTGACGGAAGAAAAATTTGATGCCGCTATCCGCCTCGGTCTGCCGGGGCCCTCCACGCTGATCTGTCGGCGTCTGGGCGATTACCAGATGACGCTGTGTGCTGCGCCGGATTATCTGGAGCGGCGGGGAGAACCTTTTACGCCCGCGCAACTTCAGGCGCATGACGCGTTGTCTTTCCCTTATCCGGCCAGTTCTCCCATGCACTGGGCAGGGCGGGAATGGCAGCTGGAAGGACCGAAAGGGAAGGTTGTGGTGGAAATTCTGCGCACACGGGCCGTCATGAACAACACGCAGGCGCTACGGAAAGCTGTGCTGGCCGGGATGGGCCTTGCCATGCTGCCGGCGGATCTTGTGCGGGAAGATTTGCGGGCCGGGCGGCTGAAGGCTGTTTTGCCGGAATACCGTTTGCCGTCGCGGCCGGTTTATCTTTTGTATCATAAGGACCGTTTCAGCTCGCCCACGCTGCGCTCGTTCATCAATTTTGTGGTCAGTGCTCTGGGCGGCATTGCGACGCAGGCCCGATGACAGCATCCCTGTCTGCCTCCCAGCGCAAGCGGTATATTCTGACGGCGATTATCGGCAATGTTGTCGAATATTATGATCTGGTCATTTATTCGTACTTTTCCGCCTTTATCGCCCGGACGTTTTTCCCGGCAGATTTGCGCTTTTCCCAGATCGCGCTGGCTCTTGCCACGTTTGGTCTTTCTCTGCTGGCGCGGCCCGTGGGGGCATATGTCCTGGGCGGCTATGCGGACAGAAAAGGTCGCCTGCCGGGGCTAACGGTCTGTATGGCATTGATGGCAACGGGCAGTGCGCTGATTGCCTTCTGCCCCGGTTATGCGGTGCTGGGTTCCTTCGCGCCGGGGCTGATCGTGCTCGGGCGCCTGATGCAGGGCTTTTCTCTGGGGGGTGAATTTGGGGTGGCGACGTCCTTCCTGATTGAACAATCCCCGCATCAGGAAGCAAAGCGGGCGAGCTGGCAGGCTATTGGCCAGATTCTGGCGTCACTATGCGCCTGTAGCGTGGTGCTGACGCTGGGTGGGCTGCTGAGTGAGCAGGCTTATGCCGCCTATGGGTTCCGCATTGCGGCTGTTCTGGGCTCATGCGGTGGACTGGTGGGGCTGGCGCTTCGGGCATCTCTTGGTCCGCGTGAAGTGGCACCGCAAGTGGTTGTGGCCCCAAAGCCTGTCAGCACGGAACGCTATACCGGTCTGCGCATCATGCTGGTGATGGGCATGGTCAGTCTTGGCAGCGGCATTACGTATCTGGGGTTTTACATGCCCCATTTTGCGCAGAGCGTTTTTCATGTCTCGCCACGCCAGACCTACTGGGCGGCATTTGCGACCTATGCCGGGCAACTTCTGCTGACCCCGGTGCGCTGGCGGCTGGCGGAGTATTTTGACAGAACAAAGCGCATTTATCCCATGCTCTGTTCCTGCGCCGGGCTGGTTCTGCTGCCAGCCCTCATGGCTGGATGGATGCCGTGGACGCCGGTTATGGTGATGCTGTGCCCGCTGCTGCTGAACGTGCTGGGGCTGTTCTATTTTGCGTCGCTGGACGGATATATGGGCCTGCTGTTTGGCAAGGCGCACCGGGGGCGTGGCCTTTCAGTCGGCTATTCTCTGGGCGTGGCGACGTTTGGGGGGCTGGCTCCCTTGGTCAATGGCGCGATTATCCAGTTTTCCGGCTATCAGAGCGCGCCACTTTATTACGTTATGTTCACAGCGTGCCTTGCCGCGCTAGCCGTCAGGCTGGGGGTCAGTTTCCTGAAAGAGCGAGAGTCTGCCTGACCCTCAGGGTGCTGAGGCGGCAGGCGAGGGTGCCTCAAAACTGTCATTATCAAGCTCAGATTTATAATGTCGCCACGATTAAGCGATTTATCTTTTGGAGAAGATTCGTAACGATTGTCAGGCGTCATGCTCTTTCAGGAAACTCCGCCTCATGTCTCGTCAGAAGATTTGCACTGTTGCCGGTCCCTCCAATGCTCTGCTGCGTTCCATGCGCCGCAAGCGGCACCTGATGGCGGCAACTGTTCTTGGCGCTTTTGTGCTGGGTGAGTCTGCCTCTGCGCAGACGGTCTCCAGCCCGTCTACAACAGGCCGGTCCAACGGTGCCGCAGCCCCAGCAAATGCCGGGAAAGGCAAGGCCGGTCCCGCGCGGAAACAGGCGCGCCCGGCCCGGTCTGCAGACCGTGAGTCCAGTGAGTCTGAAAGCCTCGATATTCGTGGCAGCAGGCGCAATGCGCCCGGCGGCGGGATGATGCGCGTGGAGCATGATGCGCGCGCCACGCAGTCCGTCACCAGCACCTATATCGGCATGCAAAGCCCGACCAGCGCGCCGCTGGATCTGATTGCCAATCTGCCGAGTGTGAATGTGTCTTCCTCAGACCCCAGTGGTATTGATGGCAGCTCCATCACCAGCCGCGGCCTGAATGACGTGGATATCGGCTTCCTGCTGAACGGCATGCCGATTGCCAATGGCTCCTCCACCTCCGGGGCCAGCTTTATTCAGAACTATATTGATTCCCAGAATATCTCGGTTGAATCCATGACGCCGGGTTCCATTTCGGTGGAAGATCCGCTGACGTCTGCCGCCGCAGGCTCGCTCTCCATTACAACCCGCAAGCCATCTGACAAATTCGGGGGTACGATTTCCGGCAGTTACGGCTCCTTCAATACGTCCAAGGAGTTTATCCGGCTGGATACGGGCCTGTTGGGGAATTCGGGCATCAAGAGCTATGCCTCGTTCTCGCACACCCGTGCGGATGCCTGGCGCGGGTCGGGCAATAGTGACCGGAAGCATATGGATTTCCGCGCCCAGAAAACATTCGGGCAGAACAGTTCGGTCGATCTGTTCGTCGGTTACAACCACTATGAGTCCTACCTGAACCGCTATCCGACGATGGCGAACTTCCTTAACGACAAACATGACCGGCCTGTTTCCCTGCCGCTGAGCTATTTGGCGACGTATAGCCAGACCTCACCCAGCACCTATTACGCGGAGCGTGGCACGAACAAGGACCAGTTCTACGCCTCTTTGCCGATCAAACTGGCGTTGAACCACGTTTTCAGTGTGAGTGTGGTGCCATATTACCAGCGGGCCGCCATTACGCTGGATAGTGCGACGCGCATGCGTGAAGGCTACACCTATGCCGGGACCACGCTTGAGCAGATTGATCTGGATGGGGACGGTAAGGTCAAGAAGGGCACGTATTATAACGCGGCCAGTGCTGCGCAATCCCTCAACCAGCAGGGGGGCGTTGTGGCGGCCCTGCACTGGAACCTGAAGGACAATTCAGGGCAGGTTGGTTACTGGCATGAAGAGAACAGCTATTCTTTGCTGACGCCCATGATGCGCATGAACCAGACCAACGGCGCGCGGCCTTCCGATACGGATAAATCGGCTTATCTGCGCACCACGGCGGGCAATATTTATTATTCCACCAACTATCTTGGGTCCTACAGCCTGAATTCCGGCTTTCTGGAAGACACGCAGTATTTCCTGAACCACAAGATGAGCCTGCGGGCTGGCATCAAGGTGACGGCCATGACCCTGCGCGGGCAGGATTATCTGCCGGGTGGGGCAGGCAAGACGTCTCAGACGTTCGTCTCGCCGACGCCGCGTGTTGCGTGGTCCTATGACATTGATAAGCGCAATCAGGTTTACATCAACGCGGAGGGGGATTTCCGTGCACCGTCTCCGGTGGGGCTGATCACGCGGTACAGCACCACAACCGGCAAAATGACGACCTCCGGGGCCGGGGCAAAGCCGCAATATTCCATCAAGGAAGAAATCGGCTATCGCTATTCCGGCAATCTGCTGGTGGCGGATATCAGCGCCTTTAACTTCAATGTGTCCAACCGTCTGCTGTCACTGAACACCTATAGTAACGATGTGCAGGTGAGCCAGACCATGAACGCGGGTGGTGAGACCATTCGGGGTGTGGATGTTATGCTGTCTACCCGGCCGTTGCTGCACCGTTTCCGCCCGTATGTGTCGTTTGAATATCTGCACGCGACCATGGACAACAACCTGCCGACAACTTCGAGCAGCGGTGTGGTGGATTACCTGCGGACCAAGGGTAAAACGCCTGTCATGACGCCAAAATACATGGCGAGCGTGGGGCTGACCTATAATGAAGGCCCGTTCTTCCTGAACGCCAGCCTGCATTTTACGGCCAAGCAGTATTCCACCTTCATGAACGATCAGGCGATGCCGTATTACTTCACCAATACGATCGCGCTGGGCTACCATTTCCCCAAGGTGTGGATTGCGCAGTCTCCCACGTTCCGCCTGAATTTCTCCAACGTGACGGGGCAGAACAAGCTGGGAAGTGTGTATTCCTTCTCCAACAACGCCAAACCCACGGTTGGGGTCTATGGGCATAAGATTGCGGCGGACTCTTCCCCCACTTATGCGCCGCTGCCGTCCTTTTCCATGATCGGGACGGTCTCCACCTCGTTCTGAGCCCTGAAGTTCTGAGGGGGAGGGGAAAAAATCTTCTGGCCTCTGCGCGCAACGCTGCATAAGTTGCGCGCAGGTTCAGGAGCTGACATGTCTTTGGAAAATCTTGCCCGAACGCTGGAGCGCTCAGGCGATTATCGTGTGTTGCGCCGCCTGCGGCCGCATTGGCTGGAGGCCATGCCGCAGGGGCGCAGAGTGCGCAAAGGTCTGTTTCTGGACCTTGAGACCACAGGGCTGGATGCAACCTTTGACGAAATTATCGAAATTGGCATGGTGCCCTTTGCCTATACGCTGGATGGCGGGCTGATTGGCGTCTTGCCGGCCTTCAGCCGCCTGCGTGAACCCTCCGTGCCCGTGCCGCCGCGTATCACGGAGTTGACCGGGCTGACGCAGGACATGCTGGCCGGGCATAGCATTGCGCCGGAGGAGGTGGCCGATTTTGCTGCCGATGCTTCTCTGGTGATTGCGCATAACGCCGCATTTGACCGTCCGTTTATTGAAGCTTTTTGCCCTGCCTTTGCGGAAAAACCGTGGGCTTGTTCCATGTCGGATGTGCCGTGGGACGAGGCCGGGTTTGAGGGCCGCAAGCTGGGCTATCTGGCCACGCAGGCCGGGTTCTTTTTTGAAGGCCATCGCGCCACGGATGACTGTCTGGCGAGCCTTGCGCTGCTGGGCTATTGCGACTTCCCGGAGGGGCGGAGTGCGCTCTCCTATCTGTTGGACCGCGCCCGCTCGGTCTGGGTAAGGATCTGGGCGACGCAGGCACCTTTTGAAAGCAAGGATGCGCTCAAGGCCCGTGGCTATCGCTGGAATGACGGCATGGACGGGCGGCCCAAGGCATGGTTTATCGACCTGCCTCCTGAAAAACGGGACGAGGAAGAGACCTTTTTGCGGGACGAGATTTACCGGCGGGATGTTGAATTGACTGTCAGCGAGATTAAAGCCACAGACCGCTTTACAAGCCGGGTTTAGGACAAACGTGCTGAAAGTTTTTTTTGGTGCAGCGGGACTGCTGTGCTTGTCTTCCGTAGCAGTGGCTCCCGTTGCCAATGCTGCAAGTTGCCCGGATCTGTTTGCCAAAGGTGTCCCGCCAGCCGTCCTGTTCGAGACGGCACGCAGCGGCACGGTCATGCTGTGTAATGACCAGTATGCCGTGTTGGCCTCGGAACAGACGCGCGGGCCGCTCTGGTCTGCGGAAGATCTGACGGAAGAAAATCTGGAAATTGCCGACAAGATGCAGCGGCATGACAATTTTCAGCCGGACACGCGTTTGCCGTCCACCATGCAGGCGCTGACGGCGGATTACACCCGCTCCCATTATGACCGTGGGCACATGACGCCAAGTGGGGATGAGGCCGGGGCGGCGGCCCAGAAGCAAAGCTTTTTGCTCTCCAACATTGTGCCGCAAACGCCGGAGCTTAATCGTGGCCCGTGGGAAGGGGTGGAAAGTGCCGTGCGCGGCTGGGCGCGGGAGGAAGGGGAGATTTTTGTGGTGACCGGACCTGGTTATGATCCGGACCAGTTCAGAACTATCGGCTCCCATCACATTCCCGTCCCGACCGTGACATGGAAAGCGGTGTATGACCCGGCAGGGAATGGCACGGGCGCGTATGTCTGCCTGAATACCGCGCGACCGTCCTGCCGGATTACCAGTGTCGCGATGCTGATCCGGCTGGTGAATATTGATCCGTTTCCGGCACTCCCTGCATCCATGAAGGATCACGTTTCAGGCATGCCGCCTATTCGGGAAAGCCCCTATGCGCTGGCCAAACAGGACCGGACCCGCAAGTTGCTGAAAGAATGGGGTAAGAAAGCCGCGCAGAAAGCCCTGCGTGCTCTGGTGAAATCTTTGGTGCCGTAACGCTGGCGGAGAGCCGGGGGCCGTTTAAGGCGCCAGCACTCTGCAAGCCGCCAGATCCCACGCGGCACAGCCGACGGATTTGAAAAAGATAGGGCGGTCCTCTGGCGACGGGATGTGCAGGGCGGAGGCCAGTGCGCGCACATCTGCCCAGTTGACGCCTGCCTGAATGAGGTCTCCTGCCTCGCTCGGGGCGCCAACCGGGTCATCCACATAGAGGGTGCTGTTCCGCACAATTTGCGGGCCAACTTCAATCATGTCGGGCTGGAAGGCCCCGACACCAACCACCAGACAGTCTGGATCAGGTGGCCCGTCATACAAAACCTCCCGGCTGCTGGTGACGGTCAGGACGACATCAAAGCGCTCTTCGTCAGGGTGTTCGGGGCGGATATGTAAAGGCAGGTCGGCCTGTTGCTGGCAGAAGGTGGTCGCGCGTTCCGGCGTGCGGGCGCGTACCACAAGCGTGGCGTCAGGATACAGGGCGGCAAAGGCTTCACAATGGGCGCGGGCCTGCGTGCCGGTGCCAATTATCAGCACGCGTCGCACGGGCCCACGCGCCAGAAGCCGAACGCCCAGCAGGCTGATGGCTGAGGTGCGGCGCATGGTCACGGTTGGACCGTCCAGTGAAAAAAGCAATTCGCCGGTATGGGCGCTGGCGCAGGTAACCTGTCCCTGAATGGTGGGGCGGTCGGTGCCGGCATTGTCCGGGCAGATTGTCAGTAGCTTGGTGACAAGAAGATCCTGACTGACCGAAGGCATGGTCATCAGGAGCGTGGAGCCGCCGGGGGCGGGGACGACGCTGCGTTCGGGGCACACAATGGAGCCCTCTGCATAGGCCTGAGCCGTCAGGGCCAGAGCGTCTACCAGAGCCGGAAAGGGGAGGGCGTCACGGGTCTGGGCGGCGGAATAGTGTTTCATGCGGGGGATTATGCCAGAAAAGGGCAGGGAAAGCGCGTTTTAAACCGCCGCTAGCGGTCGATATGGCCGAGGTCCTGCTGAGGGGAAATGATATCCCGCACTCTCTGTTTCAGCTCTTTCGGGCCGGGGAAGCCGCCATCTCGCTTGCGCTCCCAGACCAGATGATCGTCCACATGGATTTCAAACCGGCCACCGCTATCCGGCACCAGTGTCACGCCGCCCAGTGTTTCTCCAAACGTGGAAAGCAATTCCTGCGCCATCCACGCCGCGCGCAAAAGCCAGTTGCATTGCGTGCAGTAGTGGATGGTGATGCGCGGTTTACTGTGCGTCATGCGGATCTCTTTTCAGGGGTAAGGCGTCTGACACAATACTCTTCATGCCATGAGCAGAAAATCAGTGCCAGAGGCCATACTGGCCGCAGCATACGCTGCGGCCAGACCTGTCAGGAAAGAAGCCGGGATTTCACTCCGGGATTTTTGAGATTTCCTCAGCCGCCGTGGTGAGGATCTGCGTAATGCGCTTAAGAGCGTCCGGAGAGCAGCCGCGTTTGCGCATCATGGCCTGTTTGAGCGCGTGGCGCGCCTGATGCAGGGCATCAGCGGCTTCCGGATCAACAGCGTTGACCCCGGCAAAGGCTTCCCGCACTTCGCTCATACGGCTGCCAATGCGGGCGAGGGTTTCCAGAATACGGTCTGCCTGCTCGCGGTTTTCTTCCAGAAAAGCCCGGCCTTCGTCCGTCAGGCTATACAGCTTGCGGTTGCCCTGCTGGGTGACGGAGGTGTGGCCGATTTCTTCCAGATAGGTGAGAGCCGGGTAGACCATGCCGGGGCTGGGGGCATAGAAGCCGCCGGATTTTTCTTCCAGCAGGCGGATCAGTTCGTAACCATGTGCAGGCTGTTCAGCGAGCAGGGCGAGCAGAATCAGCTGGAGTTCCTCCGAGCTGAGTTTGCGGCCTTTGGGGAAGTCTCCTCTGCCGGGGCCTCGTCCGAAGCCCCCTCCAAAACCGCGGCCAAAGCCCCGGCCTCCGCCGTGGCGTTCGCCGCGCGGTCCGGCGGCGTGGTGAGGATGGCGGGAGGGACGATCGTGTTTCTGTGTTTTCATCATGTCTTACGATATAAATATCTTAAGATAGATTTCAAGACTTATTTTTCGATTTATTATGAGAAATGCATCAGGCCTCTGCGGGGATGATGGCTTGATCTGCTCCCAACTCTCCCGCATCATCTAAAAATGTGCAGCATATCAAGCTTTTACAAGGTCGGAGCCGCAGGCGTTAGCCTTATGGCGCTTCTGTTCAGTACGCCTGTTTTTGCGGCGGAGGGCCGTGAGAGCCAGCCGTCTAAAGCCGAGATGGACAGCATAAATCGTCAGATTGCGGCTATTCAGAATCCGCAGGACCGTGCTGCGGTGCAGAACCAGAGTCTGGTCTGGAAGATGACGACCTTCCTCTGTCAGAGCGCTGCACGCGCACCGCTGACGCGTCTGGGAGCAGATGATCGGTTTTTTTTGCAGGATGATCAGCCCGGTAGTCAGGTGCTGGTCAGTTCCTCTTTGTTGCAGGGGCGGGGGCAGTTCCGGCAGGCGGCAGACGGCATAAGCTGGACGCCTTTTCAGTGGTCCTGCCATCTGGACCCCGCCACCGGCAGCGTGAAGAGCTTTGAGGTAACGCCTCTTGCGGGCGTTGGTGCGGCTGGCGCGTCAGCGTCCTCTACTGTCGGGCACGCACCGGAAGCCTGTCAGGCCGCGCATCTGAACGTGACGCTGGATGACCGGAACGGCGCGTTTGATGGTATGTCCCAGTCCGGCACCGTGCTCACCGTGCGTAATACAGGGGAGGAAGCCTGCACCCTGCCGCCGGTCCCGCTTGTACAGTTTGAAGATAAAAGTGGGGCTAAGCTGTCTGTTTTCAGGCGCTCAGTCGTTCGGGCACGTCAGCCCGGTTCCCATGGGGCTAAAACCACGCAGCATGTTGAACCTGTCCTCATAGAACCCGGGGTTGTGCGTGAGGCCACGCTACACTGGGTTTCCGGTGAGGTGTTTGATGACAGCCATAATTGTGTGCAGCCCGCATGGCTTGTGTTGAAGGTCGGGCAAGGGGAGCAACGGGCCGCTTTTAAAGGCCATCTCTGCGCGCCTGCCGGGGCGCATCAGGTTTTTGACCAGAGTGCCCTACAGGCGCATACGGATGCGCAGTAAGCATTTTAAAGAGCCGATTGTGCGAGGTATGCGGTGTTTCTGCGGCAACTGACTTATCTGATTGCGCTGGACCGGTGCCGTCATTTCTCCCGTGCAGCGGAAAGCTGTGGCGTCTCTCAGCCTGCTTTGTCTGCGGGTATTCGCCAGCTTGAAAACGAGCTTGGGATTACCATCATCCAGCGGAACCGCCGTTTTTACGGCCTGACGGAAGAGGGCAAGCGCGTGCTGGTCTGGGCACGTCAGACACTGGCCGCACTGGACGGGCTGAAGCAGGAAGCTGCTTTTGCACAGGATATTGCCGGAGGCTCGCTCTCCATTGGCGTTATGCCGCCCGCCATCCAGGTTGTCCCGCTGCTGCTGGAATGTTTTCGCGCAGCTGTTCCGGCTCTGCATGTGGAAGTGAAGGTTTATTCCAGCGCAGACATTACCAGGATGCTCCGGGAGCATCATTTACAACTGGGCATTATGTATCTGGACCAGTTGCCGGGTGATGGCGTGTTTGAGGCGCGGCCTTTGTATGCGGAACAGCATGTGCTGGCTGCGGCGGCTTCGGTCCAGCTTCCTGCCGGTAAGCACTGCTCCTGGGCGGAGATTGCCTCGTTGCCGTTGTGTCTGCTCAGCCGCAATATGCGCAGCCGGCAACTGGTGGATGCCGGGTTCAGGGACGCGGATGTGACCCCAACCGTGATGCTGGAAACTGATGCGCTGGAACTGTTGCATGCGGAACTGCTCGGCGGCCGTCTGGCCAGTATCCTGCCGGTGGCGGCGTTGCCTGAGCGGGTCGGGCTTTCCGGCCTTCAGCTCCGGCGCATTAACGGATGTGCATCGCCTGACGTCGGGCTTGTGCGGCTCACCCAACCCAACACAAGCATGTTGCTGACGCGCCTGTGGGATGTGGCGCAGACCCTGAACGTGGCAGACATTTATTCAGTCTGATAAGCAGGCTTTATCACCTGATCATTACAAACATTTGGACGAAGGCCCTCGGTTTTTCGCATTGTCCCGCTTCGTGCAGGAGGGGGTGCCATGCGCCGGGATACTATCATGACAGGTCAGAGCATGGTCGGGCCTGATGGGGGCTTGCTGGGCAGGCTCTTCTTCGGTGGCCCACGCACGTCCTGGCGTAGCAAGCTGAGCTGGCTGCTTGAGCCCTCGGCCATGGACGTGATCTTTGCCGTCCGGTCCTCCCTGGCAGCTGTCCTGTCCTTACTGATTGCCATGGGCATGGAACTGGACAGCCCCCAGTGGGCTCCGCTGACAGTCTGGGTGGTGGCGCAATCCTCGCGCGGGGAAAGTCTGTCCAAGGCGCGCTGGCGTATCGCCGGCACGGTGCTGGGCTGCTGTATTGGGGTGGCGCTGATTGCCGCTTTCCCGCAGGCCTCCGCTCTGTTTTTCTGCTGCCTTGCGGTGTGGATTGGCCTGTGTTGTGGCGGAGCGACCTTTCTGGAAAGCTATCGGGCGTATGGTCTGGTGCTTACAGGCTTTACCTCAGCCATTGTCGCTACAGGAGCCATTGCGCAGCCTGATGAGGTTTTTGATATCGCCATTGCGCGCGGCACCTACATTATTCTGGGTGTGGTGTGTGAAGCCCTTCTGGCTGTCCTTTTTATGCCCACCTTGCAGACGCAGGCCCGCAAACGCCTGCTTGACCGGCTGAACGGCGCTTTTCAGACGGTGCGCCATGTGGTCTCTGATCTGGTCAGCGGGCGAGCCGATGCCCAGACGCAAGGGCAGGTTCTGACAGATCTGATGGCGGCTAACGCCCGCATTGAGTTTGATGCGCTGGAAATGGGGCCACGCACCCACGCAGCAGACCACGCCCATGCGGCGCTCGCGGCCATGATTATGGTGTTGGCCCGTGCGCGGGGTATGGCGTTGTTACTGGAGCCGCAAAATGGGGGAGCGCAGGCAGATGTCCCGCTCCCGGCCTCCCTTTACGCGGATTATGATATTGCCCGGCAGCATATTGAGGCCTGCGCGCACCCGAAACGCGGAGATCGCTTCCGTTTTAAAATGACCTCCCGTCGCCATGCGCTGGAAGCGGTTGAAAACGGTATCCGCTCCTGCGCGGGCATTCTGGCTGGCTGGCTGGTGTGGGAGGTGACGGGCTGGCCTGCGGGGGCTGGCTTCATCTCTTTTGTGGCGTTGGTTTATGGTCTGCTGGCGACGCGGGAAAATCCCATTGTGGCCTCCACCCCTTTTTTGAAAGGGGCCCTCTGGTGTGCGTTTGCTGCCGCCATTTATGCATTCTGGATCATGCCTGCGGTCACAGCCCCCGAGGTGCTGATTGTTATGCTGATGATCGTCATGACAATTGGCGGTCTGGCCGCGCGGAAGCCGGCTACTGCGGGGTATGCCTTTTCTTTTAATATGTTTTTGCCCGTTCTGATCGGGCCGGGGAACCAGAGCCGTTTTTCAGAAGAGGCCTTTTTCAACAACGCCATGGCCTTTCTGGTCGCCGTGACCTTTGTTGGCTGGACGTATCGCCTCGTCCTGCCATTCCGGGTGGACTCTCACATGCGGCGCACGGCCCGTTGGGTGGAGCGCAGACTGAAGGCTCTGGGGGCACCGGGCAGCCGGGTGACAGTGCATCAATGGCTTGCAGAAAGTGCCTCCAGCCTTGTGCGGATTTTGCGGAATGCGCAGGGCGTGCCGCAGCCTGTCCGGCTGGCCTATATGCAGACGCAGTTTCGCGCCATGACCATGGGGATGCACATTGTCTTCCTGCGGGATGTGGCGAAGGACCCGGTTCTGCCGCTCAGCGCCCGGCGCGGCATTCAGGTCTTTTTGCGTAAATGGGTGCAGACGGGTACAGACGCCACGGCATGGGCCGGGATGACGGAAGGATGGCTGTTGCGGCAGATGCACGGTAAGCCGTTTGAGGTGCAGGAAACCCTGCAGAAAGCGGCGATTAGCCTGCGTATTCTGGCAGCTGAACGGCCCGAGGATGTGCTGTCCTGAAGAGAACCGGCTTCTGTGAGGTCTTTCTTTTTGAAGAGCTGCAGAGTTTTTCCCGCTGCATGAGTGGTTTTGGATCAGGGAATTTTTGTAAAACGGCAAACCGGGTGTAGTTTTCCAGCCAGAGTATCCCGCTGGTAAGATTGGAGAGCCCTCGTGAACGTCAGAAATGCTGGCAAGAAAGGCCTGACATTAAAAGTACTGGCCGGATTGGCTGCTGCCTTTGGTGTGCTGGATGGCGCAGGCGCAAACACCTGTTTGGCAGCCAAATCCGCTGCGGCAAGCACGTTGAATATTCCGCTCACACCTGCAAGCCAGGTGCAGAAAATCAGCACAACGTATCGCTGTTCCGGTTCTCAGGAACTGCTGGATAAACTCGCAAAACCGCTCGTCTCCGTCACCTATCTCAATGCCGGGGCGGTCAGTCTGGCTGTGTTGCAGGTGGAAGGAGAAACACAGGTTTTCTCTAATGTCATTTCCGCCTCTGGCGCCCGCTATACGGCCAATCGGTTTGAATGGTGGAGCAAGGGCGACACGGCTTTTTTCTCGGAAGTGGGGGCCGACGACACGCATCCTTTAACCTGTCAGGAAACGCATAAAGCAGCTTCGCGCAAAGGGCGTTGAGTGATGCGAGCCGGGAAAAAGAGGCAGGCATACGTGCGCTGGCTCCTGTGGTCTTGAGCTGACCAATGCTTTTTCTTGAAAAAGGAAGCCGCAGCTTTCTGCATGACCGACAACTCGGCTGTTCTTTGGCTCTTGTGGCCGGGGCAGTGAACGTTGCCGGGTTTCTGAGTGTTGGGTCCTATTGCGCGAACATGACCGGCAATGTCACAGCCTTTGCCATCGGTCTGCAAAAAGGGCAGGCCGAGGAGGTGTTGACCTGCGTTGCCCTGATTGCCAGCTTTTTTCTCGGCGCGATGATGTGCACGTTTCTGGTCAATGGTGGTCGCAGGCGCGGGCAGAAGGCGATTTATGCCTATAGTATTCTGCTGGAAGGTTTGCTTCTCGCCACGATCAATCTGGCGCAGTTTTTCTGGCTTCCTCCATCCGGGCACCATATTTTGCCACCGCTGGGGCTGAGCTTTCTGATGGGGTTGCAAAACGCCACAGTCACCCGGATTTCCGGCTCAGTCGTGCGCACAACGCATGTGACCGGGATGATTACTGATCTGGGTATCGAGCTGGCAGACTGGGTCGATGCCTTCCGGCATCCTGTTGATCCGGAACACCATGCAAAAACGGTGCTACGCCTGCGGCTGCATAGCAAAATTATTGCCTGTTTTATCGCAGGCGGGGCGGTAGGAGCCTTCGGCTACACCACATGGCCGCGCTTTTTTCTGATGGGCGTGGCCTGTGTCGTCATCGCGCTGGCGCTGCCAGGTATTCTGGCGAACGCGTTTCCAGTATCGTCTGGTCAGACAGAGCGGAATACAACGCCCCCGCCGTCTCTCTGAGAAAAAGCATGCAGCAAGAAGGCAGTTTTTAGGAGCTGCCTTCTTGCTGACAGATGCCGCGGGAGCGGTTTACTTCAGAAAGCCGACAATTTTTTCAGCTTCAGAAACAATCGGTTCTGCAATCGCCTGTGCGCGCTGAGCGCCGGAGCGCAGCACGTTGGCCAGATGGGTTTCATCCTGCATCAGGCGCGTGGTTTCCTGCGCAATGGGGGCAATGGCGTTGACCACAACGTCGGTCAGCGCCTTTTTGAAGGGGCCAAAGCCTTCGCCCTGATGGCGCGCCAGAACCTCTTCCACGCTCAGGTCAGCCAGAGCCGCGTAAATGGTCACCAGATTTTTGGCTTCCGGGCGGTCTGCCAGTCCGGCAGGTTCTGCGGGCAGCACGTCGGCATCCGTTTTGGCGCGACGGAGCTTCAGAGCAATCGTATCGGCATCATCCGTCAGCTCAATACGGCTCTGGGCAGATGGGTCCGACTTGGACATCTTCTTGGTGCCGTCGCGCAGGCTCATCACACGCGCGGCTGCGGGCGGGATCAGGGCTTCGACTTCCGGGAAGAATTCAACGCCGTAGTCATGGTTGAATTTCTGGGCGATGTCATTCGTCAGTTCCAGATGCTGCTTCTGATCTTCCCCAACCGGCACGCGGGTGGCTTTGTAGGCCAGAATATCGGCGGCCATCAGGCTGGGGTAAACATAGAGACCAGCGGAATGGTTTTCCCGGTCCTTGCCGGCCTTGTCCTTGAACTGCGTCATGCGGTTCAGCCAGCCAAGACGGGTCACGCAGTTAAAAATCCAGGCCAGCCGTGCATGGGCGGACACGGCGGACTGGTTGAACAGGATGTGTTTGTCCGTATCAATCCCGGCGGCCAGCAGAATGGCGGCCTGTGTCAGCGTCTGGTTGCGCAGTTTTTCCGGGTCCTGCCACACTGTGATGGCATGCATGTCCACAAGGCAGAAAACGCACTCATGGTCGGCCTGCAGGCTGACCCAGTTGCGGATTGCACCCAGATAATTACCAAGCTGCGGAATACCGGAGGGCTGAATGCCGGAAAAAATACGTTGCATAAGGATACCAGTGCCTGCGTCAGGAAAAGGAAGGGTCAGGGAAGGGGGGCTTTATGGTCCAGCTCTTCCCGCTCCAGCGCGACCATGCCAGCCGATTTGCGGGTGGTGCGAGCGGCTGCAATGTCTGCTGTGGTAATTTGCGGTGTGGGGCTGGTCTGCCCGCGGGAAGACAGCCACGTCAGAATCTGTGCCACCTGTTCATCCTGCAGGTAGCGGAAGGGCGGCATTTCGGCCTCGTAAGGCTGCCCGTTGGCTTTGATGGGACCGCTGACGCCATTCATCAGCACATCAGCCAGATATTTCCGGCCTTCCGGTGTGCTGGCAATGCGGTCAATCCGTCCGACAAGCGGGGGGACCGCGCCGGGCATTCCGTCGCCACCATGGTGGCAGATGCCGCAATTTGTTCCATACAGGCCAGCCCCGCTTTTAGGGGTGCAGGCTGTCAGGAAAAGAGCAGCCCCGCTTGCGGCAAGAAGAGCGGGGCGAAGCCGTTTGAAAAACGTCATGAGACTAAAAAGACCTGCTGGCTCCACATGGGCGGAGCCAGCTTTGGCAACATGCCGGGGTTAGCGCGTGTGCGTCACACCCAGCAGCTGGATACGGAAGATAAGCGGGCTGTCGGACGGGATAACGCCCATGGCTTTGTGGCCATAACCCAGCTCAGGCGGCACATAGAGCATCCATGTATCGCCTACGCGCATCATCGGCAGGGCTTCCATCCAGCCTTTCACAAGGCCTTCCAGCGGCATCTGCATATAAGCGCCGTCACCATGCTGTTCTGAGCTGTCAAAAATGGATCCATCAGGCAGACGGCCTTCATAGATCAGCATCATGACGTCACCCGGACGTGGCTGGTCGGCGTCTTTCTTGCCAGACTGCAGAACCTTATAGGCCAGCCCGTCCTTCAGCACCGTCACACCAGGCTGGCTGCGCAGCTTGTCCAGCTGCTGCATGGGGGTCAGCTCGGGTTCTTCCTGCTTGTGGGAGCCACAGGCCGTAAGAGAAACGGCCATGCTGGCCGCAAGCAGATAGGGGATGATGTTGAAACGACGGGTCATGGTCCTCTCGGCAATCTAGAAAGAATGGCAGATGTCCAAAAGCTCAGAGAGCGCCGCCATTGCGGCCAATCTGTGCTCCCAGTCTCAGACGCAGCGCGTTCAGTTTGATGAAGCCCTGTGCGTCAGCCTGATTATATGCACCTTCATCATCCTCAAACGTCACGACACGGGTATCATACAGGCTATTGGGGCTTTCGCGACCAACGCAGATGACATTACCCTTATAGAGTTTAAGACGCACGCGGCCTGAAACGGAATGCTGAGACGCATCAATCAGCGCCTGCAGCATACGGCGTTCCGGGGAGAACCACAGCCCGTTATACAGGATGGCAGCGTAGCGCGGCATCAGGCTGTCTTTCAGGTGCATGGCTTCACGGTCCAGCGTAATGGACTCAATGCTGCGATGCGCCGTCAGCAGGATGGTGCCGCCCGGTGTTTCGTAAATGCCGCGGGATTTCATCCCCACAAAGCGGTTTTCCACCAGATCCAGACGGCCAATGCCGTTGGCTTTGCCCAGTTCGTTCAGGCGGGTGAGCAGGGTGGCCGGAGACATGGCTTCGCCATTGATGGCAACCGGGTCACCGCTGACGAAATCAATGGTGATTTCAGTCGCCACATCCGGGGCTGCTTCCGGAGAAATGGTGCGCTGGAAAACGATTTCTTCCGGGCCAATGGCCGGATCTTCCAGCAGCTTGCCTTCAGAAGAGGAGTGCAGAAGGTTGGCATCGACGGAGAACGGCGCTTCGCCGCGTTTGTCCTTGGCAATGGGGATCTGGTTTTCTTCAGCAAAGGACAGCAGGCGGGTGCGGGAGGTCAGATCCCACTCACGCCAGGGTGCGATAACCGTGATGTCGGGCTGCAGGGCGTAATAGGCCAGCTCGAAGCGAACCTGATCGTTCCCTTTGCCGGTTGCGCCGTGGGCAACAGCGTCGGCACCAACGGCGCGGGCAATCTCGATCTGGCGCTGAGCGATCAGCGGGCGGGCAATGGACGTGCCCAGCAGATACTGGCCTTCATACAGCGTGTTGGCCCGGAACATGGGGAACACGAAGTCTTTGACGAAGGTCTCGCGCAGATCTTCGACGAAGATTTCCTTCACGCCGAACATTTCAGCTTTCTTGCGGGCCGGTTCCAGTTCCTCACCCTGACCAAGGTCAGCCGTAAAGGTGACAACCTCACACCCGTAAGTCTTCTGCAGCCAGCGCAGGATGACGGACGTATCAAGGCCGCCGGAATAGGCCAGCACAACCTTTTTGACATCTTTTCTGGCGGCAGTAGCGGCCATGAGGCAGGTCTCCTGAATCTGATAAAATGAATAAAGTCCGATGAGTGTCCTAGCACCAGCGGGGGAAGGGAGCCAGAGCCCAACCCCCGCTGAGCGTGGTCTGATGCAGAAAAATCAGCTTTGAGAAGCGCGGATGCGCTCACTTTCGGTTTTCAGCTGCCCGCAGGCGGCCAGAATATCGCGCCCGCGCGGTGTGCGGATGGGAGAGGCAAAGCCTGCGGCCATGACGATATCCGCAAATTTGTTCTGCTGTTCCCGCGTGGAGGGGCGGTAGGCGCTGCCCGGCCAGGGGTTGAAGGGGATCAGGTTGACCTTGGCGGGAATGCCGGAAATCAGCCGGACCAGTTCCCGCGCGTCGGCCTCACTGTCATTCACGCCGCGCAGCATAATGTATTCAAACGTGATGCGGCGGGCATTGCTGGCTGCCGGGTAGCGGCGGCAGGCGGCCAGAACCTCTTCAATGGGGTATTTGCGGTTGAGCGGCACAATCTCGTCCCGCAGGTCATTCCGCACAGCATGCAGGGAGACAGCGAGGTTGATGCCTAGTTCATCCCCGCAGCGGTCCATCAGCGGCACAACGCCAGAGGTCGAAAGCGTAATGCGGCGGCGGGAGAGACCAATGCCTTCCCCATCCATGATAATCCGCATGGCCTTGGCGATGTTTTCGTAATTATAGAGCGGCTCGCCCATGCCCATCAGTACGATGGTGGAGAGCAGGCGGGGCGTGTCACCCTTGGGGCTGGGCCATTCGTTATAGGAATCCCGCGCCGCCATGAACTGGCCGACAATTTCCGCAGCGCCAAGGTTGCGCACCAGTTTCTGGGTGCCGGTATGGCAGAAGGTGCAGGACAGCGTACAGCCAACCTGCGAGGAAATGCACACAGCGCCCCGGTCTTCCCGGCGGTCCGGAATATAGACAGTTTCAGCTTCCTGCCCGTCACGGAACCGGAAAAGGAATTTGCGGGTTTCGTCTGAGGACGTCTGGACTGTTGCGGCTTCCGGGCGACCAACAACAAACCGTTCCGCCAGCTTTTGCTGGAGCGGTTTGGCAATGCTGCTCATCTGCGTGAAATCGGTCACGCCCTGATGGTAGATCCAGTGCCAGAGCTGTTTGGTCCGAAACGGCTTTTCCCCGATTTCGACCAGAATGTCGGTAATTTCCTCACGCGTCAGCCCCACCAGATCGCGTCGCCCATCCGGCAGAGTGGCCGGGGGCGGGCTGAACAGGGCGGCTTTTGCCAGAATACGGGCCCGTTCATCCGCATTGAGCGAGGCTGCGGCCTCTGCATCGTGCGATGGTGTGGGATGAGCAGAATTACCTGAAGACATGAACGGCGCCACTACTGGAAGGGAGGAAAGGAGCCCTTATAACAGAGAAGGGCCCGGCAAGCACCGGACCCTTGATAAATTATCCTGATCTTTCTGCGCAAAGCCGTTGGATCAGCTGTTTAGGAACTGGTCCTGCGGCCAAACAGCTCGCGCGTTCAGCGTTCAGGACCAGAAGGTTTCCTTACGGTGTGTGCGTGGGGGCGACCGATGGTTGTGGGGAAGCCTGCAAACCCGAGCGCAGCCATGCCGCGATATTGGTTTTGGCCGGATCAATCCCGCCCAGAATCGCGCTGATTGTCTGCGCGGAATACGCATCCGGCGTCGTGTCCGGAGAGATCGGGAAGGAAGGGCGCGGAATATCAAACGTCATTGCTGGCTGTTCCGCCTCCGCTGTGCTGCCTGCCATGCTGGCCTGCTGGAGGCCGTCAGACTGGATGTTGGCCACTACAGAAAGGTGGTCCGCATCCTGATGCAGGCCAAAATACAGATAGGCGTAAGAGGCCGCGGCAGAAAGCACATCCCGCATGGCGATGCGATACCGGTTATTTCCATCGGATGGGAGCGCGCGGGCATGCAGTGTCGCCGGATCTGTTGAAATCACCAGTGTCTGATTTTTCAGATCATCCTGGAGCGTGAGTCCGTCCTGCTCGTAGCCACGGAGCAGAGAGTTGCCCGCTTCCGTCACGCTGTCCTGCGGAGCAGGGGCATTGGCGGCAGCATTATACGGGCGAGGGGCAGCTTGGGCACCACCAGTGATGCCGAGCAGGCCGGTTGCAACGCCAAGCACCATGATGATTTTGCGCATAAGCGACAGACTTCCTTAACTATGCTGTGAGAAGATTTTATTACTTGGAGAATGTGGCAGAAAAAGTGATCTTTCGCCACGTATTTGCCGAGCAGGCAGTAATAAAAAATCTTTTAAGGAAGTGTTTTTACAAGAACGGGCAGCAAGACTGCTTGGGGAAGCAGTCTTGCCGGACTGTTTTAACCGACGAGCGGAACCCGTTTGGCGGCAATCAGGAATTCCCGGTTGCCTTCCGGCCCCGTAATGGGGCTCGCTTCGATCCCCAGCACAGACCAGCCGGGCAGAGCGCTCCACCAGTCATGGATCATCTGGCACACGCTTTCATGCACCGCTGGGTCACGCACAACGCCTTTGGCCCCGATCTGGTCACGGCCTGCTTCAAACTGCGGTTTGATGAGAGCGACGGCCCAGGCATCATCTGTTGCCAGAGACAGGGCAGCAGGCAGCACTGTCCGAAGGCCGATAAAGCTGGCATCGCAGACAATGACAGACGGGGCTTCCGGGATCTGCGTGCTGTCCAGATGCCGGGCATTGCACTTTTCCATCACGGTCACGCGGGCGTCAGACCGTAACTTCCATGCCAGCTGCCCGTGCCCAACATCCACAGCATAGACATGCCGTGCCCCGTTGGTGAGCAGCACATCGGTAAAGCCGCCTGTAGAGGCGCCGACATCCAGACACACGCGGTCCTGCGGGGAAAGATCAAAATGGGTGAGGGCGTGAGCCAGCTTGCAGCCGCCGCGGGAAACCCACGGATGCTGCTGGCCACGCACGTCCAGAGGCGCGTCCTCGGCAAGCTGATCACCTGCCTTGGCAACGCGTTTTTCTCCGGTGAACACTAGCCCGGCCATAATCAGGGCCTGAGCTTTTGTCCTGCTTTCAACCAGCCCCCGGTCAACAAGCATCTGGTCAACACGACGGCGCGCCATCAGATCAGGCCGTCTGCTCCGTCAGCGCCACACCCAGCGCGCTGAGAGCGGTTTTGACGATGTGGGGGGCGGTGAGACCGGCCTGCTCGTACTGGGCGTCCTGCGTATTATGGTCGATGAAGATATCGGGCAGGGTCATGGGGCGGAAGCGGACATGGTCCAGCAGGCCGGTATTGGCCAGATGCTGGCCCACCTGCGCGCCAAACCCGCCAATCGCGCCTTCTTCCAGCGTGATCAGCACGGCATGGTTGCGGGCCAGATTTTCTACCAGTGCGGTAT
>NZ_JACRVS010000087.1:0-666 GCF_018811985.1 Acetobacter sp. P5B1
GTCTATCTATCAGTGACGCGCATGAATGGATTAACGACGGACGTGTTTTCGTTGCGCTCGTGGACATAGTGCGAAGAACTTTGTTTTCCGTATTTGGAAGTATACGAATAAATAATTTAGTGTTCCGTGGAAGTGGTGCGCAAATTTTCGCGAATTAAAAACAAGCGGTTTGGAAGTAATTGACAATAAATTATTGGAAATTTTCCACTCCGCACGTGTTGAGCGGCGAGCTTGCGGGTGAGCTTTTCGAACAGCTGAGAGAAGCTTATTGGTGGTAGTCACCGCTAAGGATTGTGTCTTGGGACAGCTTAGTGCACTCTACCAATAGGTGGAGCTATCACCATAGCAACTAGCCCGTGTCAGCGAGCATACGATTGCTGGACTCGTCAAAAGGAGGAGCCACCATCGGAGCAACGCCGATGGAGAGCGACAGCAGTGTGAGTGCCTTGAGCGGAAGCAGTGCCTCAAAGGTGTCAAGACGAGGCAGGCGTAGAGGCCATCTGGCCTCCAAGAGCTCGGCGCCAACGCAGGCGAAGCTGGTTGCCCTGGCCTCGAATGGAGTGCCGGAACCCGTTGGTGTGCTGGAGGAGGCGTTTTCATCGCTGGAGGATGCCCGGGCGGCTACGTCAAACGCTGCCAACGATGCTGCCCCCCCCGCTGCTGCCC
>NZ_JACRVS010000088.1:0-659 GCF_018811985.1 Acetobacter sp. P5B1
CTTATTTTACCGCAAACCCAAATCGACAATGCACGACAGAGGAAGCAGAACAGATATTTAGATAGATATTTAGATTGCCTCTCATTTTCTCTCCCATATTATAGGGAGAAATATGATCGCGTATGCGACATATTGTGCTCTTTGATTTTTTGGCAACCCAAAATGGTGGCGGATGAACGAGATGATAATATATTCAAGTTGCCGCTAATCAGAAATAAATTCAGAAATAAATTCATTGCAACGTTAAATACAGCACAATATATGATCGCGTATGCGAGAGTAGTGCCAACATATTGTGCTAATGAGTGCCTCTCGTTCTCTGTCTTATATTACCGCAAACCCAAAAAGACAATACACGACAGAGAGAGAGAGCAGCGGAGATATTTAGATTGCCTATTAAATATGATCGCGTATGCGAGAGTAGTGCCAACATATTCTGCTCTCTATATAATGACTGCCTCTCATTCTGTCTTATATTACCGCAAACCCAAAATGACAATGCACGACAGAGGAAGCAGAACAGATATTTAGATTGCCTCTCATTTCCTCTCCCATATTATAGGGAGAAATATGATGGGATATGCGAAAAGAGTGCCAACATATTGGGCTGTTCGGTTTTTTGACAACTCAAAATGGTGGCGGACGAACGAGATGATAAT
>NZ_JACRVS010000089.1:0-647 GCF_018811985.1 Acetobacter sp. P5B1
CTTCGGTTCGATATCAACGGATCCCAGCGGCACGGCTGAGGACGTGCCGCTGGGATCCGTTGATATMGAACCGAAGAAAACAAAGCCTCCGCCAATATACATCCGCGAGAAGAGCACAAGCSGTCTTGTAAATACTTTGATTGGCCTTATTGGRAAAGATAGCTTTCATATAATTCCCCTCGTAAGAGGTACTATCAACGAAATCAAACTTCAGACGAAAACGGAGGACGACTACAGAAAAGTCACAAACTATTTTACCGCACAAAAAATAGGCTTCTACACCTACCAGCTTAAAAGCAGCAAGGGCCTACAAGTAGTCCTGAAGGGCATTGAGTCTGATGTTACGCCCGAAGAGATAACTGAGGCGCTAAAGGAAAAGGGATTTTACGCCAAAARMGTGTTCAATATCAAAAACAGAAACAGGCAGCCCCAACCACTCTTCAAGATTGAGCTTGAACCAGAAAACAAGCCTCATAGAAAAAACGAGGTTCACCCAATTTACAAACTCCAGCTCCTTCTGCACCGTAGGATCACGGTAGAAGAGCCGCACAAACGTAACGCTCCTGTAGAATGTACAAACTGCCAAGAGTATGGCCACACGAGGTCATATTGTACACTTCACCCGGTGTGCGTAGTCAGTGGAGATC
>NZ_JACRVS010000091.1:0-615 GCF_018811985.1 Acetobacter sp. P5B1
GTCGAAAAAAACGTCTGCTGGTTTTCGATTCGTTACCGAGTGAACGGAAGTGTTGTAGCGGTCCACTGCTATGTGTACCAGCTCAACGGGTTTGAAGGTAGGGAGCTCATCTTTAAGGCAACGATAAATTTCTAGGAACGTAGAGTGGAATCTCTCGACTTGACCATTTACTTCGCTCTTCTGGGTTGGAGCATAATACAGATCGATATCTAGAGACCGAAGATAGTTGAGCACTGTGGGGCATAACAACCCTCGCTCGTTATCCGAAACCAAGACCTTAGGGGCGGTGAAGTAATGTAGGGCCTCCACCAAAGTTTCTCGCAAATGTACAGATGCTTTTGACTGCAGATGGAAAAGTTTGGCAAACTTGCTAAATTTGTCAATACAACTTAGGTATAACCTTTTTTCGAGCGCAAAAATGTCGATGTGAAGTATTTCACATGGGTAGTTAGGAATTGGCGTAGGTTGTAGGTTTGGTTTGTTAGGGTGTCTCTCGTACTTGTAGAGTTTGCAACACTGACATGAGGAAGTTTGCAGACGGATCGTACTGGACATTCGCGGGAAATAATATTTTTCTAAAAGTTGGAGACGAATCTCCGTAGGGCCCCTATGTGC
>NZ_JACRVS010000092.1:0-612 GCF_018811985.1 Acetobacter sp. P5B1
TTCCACGTCCAGACATTTTGCTTTGCGTTTATTTCACTTAGTTCACTTTACACACGGAACACGAATGCTCGCCTAACCCCGACAGCGAAATATTTATACTTTTCCGTTTGCCCGCGCATTCAGTTAGGGGTGGGTGACTTAGACCTGAATTGACTGCTCGAAAAAAAGTATAAACGTGAACGCGTTCGGGCCCACATTACGATAAGTGAATTGTGTTTGTGAAAATATAAGTAACGTGAACAATGCCTCCGAAAACTAGTGGAAAGGCAGCCAAGAAGGCTGGCAAGGCTCAGAAGAACATCACCAAGACCGACAAGAAAAAGAAGCGCAAAAGGAAGGAGAGCTATGCCATCTACATTTACAAGGTTCTCAAGCAGGTCCATCCTGACACCGGAATTTCGTCGAAGGCGATGAGCATAATGAACAGCTTTGTAAATGATATTTTCGAGCGAATTGCTGCCGAAGCGTCTCGTCTAGCTCACTACAACAAGCGCTCGACCATCACCAGTCGGGAGATCCAAACGGCTGTTCGCCTGCTTTTGCCTGGAGAGTTGGCCAAGCATGCTGTCAGTGAGGGAACCAAGGCTGTCACCAAGTACACCAGCTCTAAAT
>NZ_JACRVS010000093.1:0-609 GCF_018811985.1 Acetobacter sp. P5B1
ATTTAATAACAAACGGATACTCAACAGGTTACGGAATTGGAACCGTATTCCCTTTCGTTCAAAATTATTCAAGTGTATTATAATTCGCTTTGTTTATATAGTTAGGCATTTTTGTTTTACTTGAAAATTTTCGGCTTTCGCCTTGAACTTAGGACCGACTAACTCGTGATCAACCACTGTTCACACGAAACCCTTCTCCACTTCAGTCCTCCAAGGTCTCATTCGATTATTTGCTACTACCACCAAGATCTGTACCAATGGCAGCTCCATGCAGGCTTACGCCAAACACTTCTACGCATACCATTGTACCTTCCTACTCACTAAAGTTTCAAAATTTATATCACAAGTAATATAAATCATCTACTTTAGCGGTAATGTATAGGTATACAACTTAAGCGCCATCCATTTTAAGGGCTAGTTGCTTCGGCAGGTGAGTTGTTACACACTCCTTAGCGGATTTCGACTTCCATGATCACCGTCCTGCTGTTTTAAGCAACCAACGCCTTTCATGGTATCTGCATGAGTTGTTAATTTGGGCACCGTAACATTACGTTTGGTTCATCCCACAGCGCCAGTTCTGCTTACCAAAAGTGGCCCACTGGGCACATT
>NZ_JACRVS010000094.1:0-608 GCF_018811985.1 Acetobacter sp. P5B1
AGTGCTAACGATCCCTGTGCTAACGATCCCTATTACTTTTTGAAGGATTTAGGGAAATTAATTTTTGGATCAATTTTCGCATTTTTTGTAAGGAGGGGGGTCATCAAAATTTGCAAAATATGGCCAAAAAATTTAATTTCCATTTTTGAACACAGTTTGATTGGAAATTTTATTACGAGCTCAGTGAGGTATGACATTCCATATTCAGACAATTATTTTTTATGTTGTGGCAAAATAAATGATTATTTGWTGACCGAAATTTGGAAAAACAGACTCTGCAAAAATGTWGATATTTACAAACGAAATTTTCGTTATAACTTGGCTAAAAATGGTCACATAGATGTAAGAATAACTGTTTTGAGCAGCTAATTACCAGTGCTAACGATCCCTATTACTTTTTGAAGGATTTWGGGAAATTAATTTTTGRATCAATTTTCGCATTTTTTGTAAGGAKGGGGGTCATCAAAATTTGCAAAATATGGCCAAAAAATTTAATTTCCATTTTTGAACACAGTTTGATTGGAAATTTTATTACGAGCTCAGTGARGTATGACATTCCATATTCAGACAATTATTTTTTATGTTGTGGCAAAATAAATGATTATTTG